>DASZEI010000266.1:0-7919 GCA_035940975.1 Jatrophihabitans sp.
GCAACGCCATCGCGATGCCGACCGTGGACCGGTGGTTCGACCTGTCGAACCTCTGGCTGGACCCGCCGGACTGAGCAGCCTGACTGACACACCGAACCGACCTGCCGGAGCCGACTGATCAGGAAGAGCGCGATGACCACAGTCCGAACCAGCGCGGTAAGCCCCGAGCAGACAACGCAACGGCCGAGGCGCGGCGGCGTGCTGAGCCTGGTGGGTGCCGGTGACGTGGACCATCTGGATCCCGCGCTGGCCTACCACACCGTGACCAGGGGCATCATGCGCGCCTGCACCCGGCAGCTGGTCACCTACCGCGCCACCAGTGACCACGACCGCGCCGGCGACCTGGTGGCCGACCTCGCCGTCCACGCCAGCCGGCCGTTCGACGCCGAGGGCCGGCAGTACCGCTTCACGCTCAAGGCCGGCGTCCGGTGGGACGTCGGCCCGCACGGCCGGGAGATCACCGCCGCCGACGTGGTCCGGGGCATCAAGCGGCTGGCCCACCCGATGGCTCCCAGCCCCGGTTTGCCTTACTACCTCAGCACGATCGAGGGCATGGTGGAGTTCCGGGACGCCCTGGTCGGCGTCGAGCGACGGCCCGACACGATCGCCGAGTTCCTGGAGAGCACCGACGTCCGGGGCCTGCGGATCGAGGACGAGCGCACGGTGGTGTTCACGATCGTGCAACCGTCCTCGGACTTCCTCAACATCCTGGCCCTGCCATTCGCGACGCCGGCACCGGTGGAGTACCTCGACCAGGTGCCCGGCAGCCCGGGGATCGAGCAGCGGCTGATCTCGAACGGCCCGTACCGCATTGCCGAATACCGGCCGAATGCCCGGATCCGGCTCGAACGCAATACGGCCTGGGCGCCCGAGACCGATGAGGCGCGCGCGGCCTATGTCGATGCCATCGACGTGTCCGAGGGGCTGACCGAGGACGAGGCCTACCAGCAGGTGATGGCCGGAACGGCCGACCTACTGTGGGACACCCAGCCGCCGACCGAGCGACTACCCGAGTTGTTCGGGACCGAGGACCCCCGGCTGGAGATCTACCTCGCCGGGTTGCTGAGCCCGTACCTGGTGATCAACTTCCTGAGCCCCAATGCCGGCGGCGCAACCGGCAACGACAAGGTACGCAGGGCATTGCAGTACGCCGTGGACAAGCAGGCCGTGGCCAGGATCTGGGGTGGGCCGCGGCTGAACACCATCGCGCACCAGATCCTGCCGCCGCTGAGCGCGGCCCGCCGCGAACTGCGCCCCTACCCGACCGAGGGTGACACCGGCGATCCGGAGCGAGCCCGCCAGCTACTCGCTGACGCGGGATACCCCGACGGGCTCAGGCTGAAGCTGGTCTTTCGCAACCAGGACATCCACCCCGACACCGCCGAGGCGGTCCGGGCAGCGCTGGCGCGGGCCGGCATCGAGGTCGAACTCGTTCCGGCGCCGATCGAGCAATTCTTCGCCGGCTACCTCAGCTCGACCGACGCGGCCCGGGCCGGCGCCTGGGACATCGCGCTCACCGGGTGGGAGCCCGACTGGAACGGCAACAACGCGCGGGTGTACCTGCAGGCCCTGTTCGACAGCAGCAGCGTGTCCGACAACGACGACTGGGGCACCAACTTCGGTCACTACTCGAGTTCGGAGACCAACGCGCTGCTGGAGGCCGCGCTGAGCAGCCCGGATCCCGACCAGGCCAACCGGCTGTTCGCCCGGGCCGAGGAGCAGATCATGCGCGACAGCGCGGTGGTGCCGATCCTGTTCGCGCACCAGTACTGGCTGCACTCGTCCCGGGTGCGCAACTGGCTCCCCTACCCGGTACTCAATGGCGATCTCACCAACCTCTGGCTCGCCGAGACGTGAACCGCCAGCGCGCGTGAACCGTCAGCCCGACAGCATCGATGGCTTTCTCGCCGGGCTGCCCAAGGTCGAACTGCACCTGCACCTGATCGGCTCGATCACCGCCGACACGCTGCTGACCCTCGCGCGCCGGCATCCGGACGGCGGGGTGCCCGGTGACCCGGACGCGCTCAGCCGGTGGCTGACGTTCGCCGACTTCCCACAGTTCTGCGCGGCGTTCGGCCGGGTGAGCAGGCTGGTCACCGACGGGGACGACCTGGTCGCCCTCGTCACCGGAATGGCCGGAGCGCTGGCCGTGAGCAAGGTGCGCTACGCCGAGGTGACCGTGACGCCGCTGACCCACCTGGCCGTCGGTGTGCGGCCTGACGAGCTCGCGGACGCGTTGACCCTCGGCCGCGAGCGGGCGGCACGCGAGAGCGGCGTCGAACTCGGCTGGATCTTCGACGTCTCCGGGGACCTGGGGCCTCCTGCGGCGGACGACACGCTGGCCTGGGTGCTCGCACACCAGCCGGACGGCACGGTCGGCTTCGGCCTGGGCGGCCCGGAGCGCGACGTGCCCCGAGCCGCGTTCAGGGACGCCTTCGACCGGGCGGTCGCGGCCGGTCTGCACAGCGTTCCGCACGCCGGCGAGACCGACGGTGCGCACAGTGTCTGGTCGGCGCTGCGGGACCTGCGAGCCGAACGCATCGGCCACGGCATCCGCAGCATCGACGATCCCCGGCTGGTCGAGCAGCTGGCCGCCAGCGGCGTGCCGCTGGAGGTGTGCCCGACCTCGAACGCCTGCACCGGAGCCGCCTCGATCTCCGACCACCCGTTGCCCGCGCTGCTGGCGGCGGGCGTGCGGGTCACCCTGGCCACCGACAATCCCGGCCTGTTCAACACCGACCTCGGCCAGCAGTACCGGCTGTGCCACGACGTGCTGGGGCTCGGGCGTTCGCAGCTGGTCGAACTGGCCCGGGCCGGTGTCCAGGCAGCCTTCTGTCCACCGGCTTCCAGGCGGCGCATCCTCGACGAGATCGACCGCTACGTCGAGGAAACCGACCCGTACGTTGAGGAAACCGGCCCGTACGTCGACGAGACCGACAGGTCCGTCAGCGAGGCCGACCGGTTCGTCAGTGCCGATCGACAGTGTCCTGGCCCCCGGGGCTGACATCGTCGACATCCGCCTCGACGGCCCGCAGGTGGCCCGCGCTGTAGTCGCAGTACCAGAGCCGGTCACCGTCCCAGGTGAGTCCGGTCGGGTTTCCGGTGACCGGGATCCTCCTCACGATCCGGCCCGTCTCCGGATCGAGCACGTTGAGCCGGGCCTCCGGGTGGTTGGCGAAGATGACCGATCCACCGGCGACCGTCACGTCGGCGACGTCCTCGTCCACCGGAATGCTGAGGATCGCTTCGTAATCGTCGTGCCGGCGCAGGTCGATCACCGGCGGATCCTGATATCCCATCCACATCCCGCCGGGTGTGTCGTGCACGCCGCACAGCTCGGCGCCCGGCCGGGGATTCGGGTACTCCTCGAGCAGCCGCCCGGTGTAGGGCTCGAGAACCCGCAGCCGCTTGTCACCGTCGACCACCTGGATGAGCCGCCTGCCGCCGTCGGCTGCCGTCAGCCCGGTGCGCACCCCCGGGCAGGCCAGCCGGGTGACCACCGCGCCGGTCACCGGGTCGACGGCGATGATCGACTCCAGGCCGGCGTCGGAGTACCAGAGCAACCCGTCGAGCCAGGCCAGGCCGCACAGGTGCTCGCCCTCGACCGGCAGGGCGGTCGGCCGGCTGGTCATGACACGCCCGCCGGGGCAGTGCGGACGATGCTGCAATCCAAACGCCAATCGGCCGCGATCCGGACGTCGGTGGGTCGCTCGACCTTCACCTCGACGGACATGCCGGGCCGCACCGGCGTGTGCCGGACCGGCCAGACCCAGACCGCCCAGTTGCAACCCGGGTAACCCGGATGGTTGGACAGGCTCACCCCGTCGGCCAGCGTCGCCCTGAAGTACCCGATGATCGCGTGCAGCGACCCTGGCTCGACGATGTCGAGGCGAAGCCGTTCGGGCATGGTGCCCGGATCGGTTCCGAGCACCTCCTCCGCACCGATCACCGGCGGGCTCAACGGGATCGGCTCGCGGTTGAAGAAGTGCAACTGGGCAGCGGGCGGGGCGTAGTCCTGCACCGGGCTCAGCGAGTATCCCCAGAAGTCATCCGACCACACGCCCCAGCCCTCACCGTCGAACTGGACGGCCTGGAATCGGGTCTCCACCCGCTGGGGTATCACCCGGCCGGACGGCTTGAGGTGGCGCCGGGCGACCGCCTCGATCACCTCGGCCATCTGCTCCTCGGGACCGAGGTTGCCCATCATCTCCGAGACGATGACGTCGACGTCGGTCGGAAGCTCGACGGTGCGGGCATCTCCCTGGATGATCGTCACGCGGCCTTCGAGATGGTTGCGCTTGGCGATGGCGCAGGCCAGGGCCGCGACCTCGGGAGATCCTTCGATCGCATAGACATGAACGGCGCCGTGCCGCAGCGCGAGCAGCGACAGGATGAGGGTGCCGGCACCGACGTCCACCACGATGTCGCCGGGCCGCACCGTCTGACGCAAGGCCTGGTCGTAGGCGTGCAGCCGGACGCTGTCACCGAGCATCACCTGATGCATGATCAGCGAGCTCTGATCCACCTCGCACCTCCTCTCATCTGGTCCCGGTGACCTGCCTGGCACCGGGGCTCGATCCCTCGGCCGGCGCGTCGAGCCACAGCGCGGCCAGGTCGTAGCGGTAGCCGAGCGCCGGCATCGGGATCGCGTTGCGGACCCGGTAGCCGCGGCACGGCGACCCGGCCGGCGCCCGGAACAGGATCGGCACGGCGGCGACCTGGTCGAGCACCCGGCGCTGCACCTCGTGCCACGCCGCCACCGCCCTGGACGGCGCGTCGGTGGCCGCCGCCAGCGCCCGCCGGATCGAGTCGTCGACGTCGGGATCGCTGAAGCCGCCGAGGTTGTCGCCCGCGCCGGTCTCGAACATCGACTGCAGGAAAGCCCGACCGTTGTGGTAATGCCAGTCCGCGGACCTGGACCGAACGGTCAGGTCCCAGTCCGGGGCGGGCTGCCGGTGGTGGACAAGCCGGTGGTAGTCGGCGCGATCCAGCCCGACCGGCCGCACCGTGATGCCGGCCCGGGCCAGCGCCGCCGCGCATACGTCCACCACGTCCGGATCGAGTTCTGCCAGCTCGTAGACGGCAGTCAGGGTCAGACCGGTCCGGTACCCGGCCTCGTCGAGCAGCGCCCTGGCCCGTTCCGGGTCACCACTCGCGGACCGGCCCTCGGCCGGCAGGTCCTGGTGGCCGTCGTTGTTCGGCGGCACGATCGAGTTCGCGACCCGGACCTCGACTCCGGCCAGCCGCCGCCGGTACAGCTGTGCGATCGCGTCCTTGTCGAGCGCGGTTTCTATCGCGCGGCGCACTCGCAGGTCGCCGAGCGCGGCTGCTCCCCCGGCGAGGTTGAAGACCAGGTACGGGTCGAGATCCCAGCTGAGGGTGCGCACCGGCTCGGCGCGGCGATCCACCGGCTCGGCGCGGCGGTCCACCGACCTGCCCCGCACGGCCGAGCCCCACGGCAGGTCGGCCAGCCCGGCCTCGATCCGCGCTGCGATCTCGTCCGGGGTCGCCGGCTCGACGGTGATCTCGATGGCGTCCAGCTGCCGGCCGCGCACCGGGTCGGACTCGGGCAGCCAGGCCGGGTTGGGCTCCAGCCGCAGCCGGCTGCCGGGCAGGTAGCGGGTCACCCGGTAAGGCCCGTTGGAACGCAGGTTGCCATAGAGCTCGGGGCTGTCAGGAACGAACGCGTCGTACTCGACCGGAGCCGCGGCGGCGCCCGCCAGGGTCAGCAGGTGCACGAAGTCCAGTGCCGGGTGCAGCAGTTCGATCACCAGCGTCTGGTCATCCAGAGGAAAGATCCCGGCGATCTCATGCTCGTTCTGGTATGCGGCGAACCGCTCGGCGGTGGCGGTCGGCGGCACCGCGGCGGCGTAGCCGTCGCAGAACTCGGCCATTCCCCGGACCGTGCCGCGCAAGAACGTCAGGGCGGCCGACCGGGCCACGGGGCTGGCCAGGCGCTTGAAGCCACGTACGAAGTCCTGCGCCGTGACCGCACGCGGCGGCGAGGTGTCCCACAAGACCCGCGGCCGCAGGTGCAGCACGTAGCTGCGGTGGCTGGCACCGAGCCCGGCGTTGTAGGTCGACGGCACGGCCACCGCGACGTCGGGCACCGGCGCGACCGACTGCCAGTTCCGCAGGTCGGGATTCGGCTGGTAGGTCAGCAGTTGACGGGAGAGCAGCCGCAGCACCTCGCGCGCCTGCGGCCCGGCCACGGCCGGGTCGAGGTGATCGATGTCGCCGGGGCCGTAGAGCCTCAGCGTCCCGCCGTAGCCGGGGTAGCCGCTGTCGAGCCGGCCGATGCCGGAGTGATCGGTGCGGGCGCCGGCCGGCGGGCTCGGCGCGGTCACGAAAGGTCCTCGGCCACCGCGGCGATGGTCGCGACCGCGTGGTCGATCTCGGCGACATCGTTGAAGATGTGCGGGCTGATCCGGGCCGCGTAGTGCTGGTGCGGCGAGTGCGGCACGTCGAACTCGGTCCAGCGGATCCAGATCCGGTGCTCGGCGGCCAGCCGCTCGGTCAGCGCGCTGATCTTCTTGACGTTCCAGTGGTCGGCGGCCTCGCGGAACGGATTGAACGCCACCAGCGGGCTGCGCAGCCGGCGGTCGGCGCCCGGGGAGTACATGGCGCGCTCGCCGAAGCATTCGAGGACCCGTTCGCGGGCGTAGTCCCCGAGCTCGTAGACCCGGCGCTCGATCCGGTCCCGACCGATCTCGTCCCACAGCTGGCAGGCCTTGGCTAGCGCCGCGCCGCGGGCGATGTTCCCGCTGCCGGCACTCTGCAGGTAGTCGCCGATGTCATAGCTCTCGATCGAGGTGCTCGACCGCGGCGGCGGGGCGCCGGTCATCGGGTACCAGGTGGAGATCACCGGCCACAGGGTGGGCAACGGCAGCGGGTTGTACTGTTCGAACACCTTGTTCCGTACGTAGAGGATGCCGCTGCCCAGCGGCCCGCACTGGTATTTGGAACCGGAGCAGGCGATGAAGTCGGCACCCGAGGCGCGCAGGTCGGACTCGAGCATTCCCGACATCAACGCGCCGTCGATGACGGTGATGATGCCGTGCTGCTGCGCCAGCCGGCACAGGGCGCGCAGCGGCATCCTGGTTCCGGTCCACAGGCTGATCGCCGAGAATGCGAAGACCTTGGTACGCGGCGTGATGGCCTGTTCGAACAGCGCCACCATCTCCTCGGCCGACGCCCGGTAGCCCGACGGCGGGGTCAGCACCGTCAGTGACAGGCCGTGCCGGTTGCGCACCAGGTTGAGGTTGGACAGCACCGAATAGCACTCGTGGCTCGTCACCACTGCCTCGTCGCCGGCGTGCAGGTCGAGCCCGTTGATCACCCGGGCCACCGCTTCGGTCGCGTTGTGGCTGATCACGATCTCGTCGCCGTCGGCTCCGTAGGACCTGCCGATGGCGGCCCGGTACTCGGTGAACATCGTGGGGCGGTAGACGTCCACCAGGCCGCCCGCCCAGTGCCTGCGCACCCGGTCGTACTCGTCCTCGACGGCGTAGGGGAGCACACCGACCGTGCCGGTGTTGAGGTGGGTGATCCCGGCCTCCAGGGCGAACAGCTTCCTGATGCCGTCCCAACTCACCTCCCGCAGCGCGGGTTCCGGCAGCGGCTCGGCCACCTCCTGCGGGGGGTTCTCGGTGTACGTCACGACGTCGGCCTCCGACTGACACGAACCCGCCTGACTATACGCATCGCCCTATGTTTTTCAAGCGATCTGAAGGCGCTGCGAACCCCTACGAAGCGGGCGGGACGAGGCAGCTCGCTGGGGAGTTCCCGGCCGGCTCTGACTGCTCACAGTGAAAGCACCGCAACCCGGGGTCACTGGACGGACTCGCACCGGCAGCGCGACGCCGATTGACAGGGCAAGACTGGAAACTATATTAAACGATAGTACTGAACGTGCCCGA
>DASZEI010000267.1:0-15458 GCA_035940975.1 Jatrophihabitans sp.
AGGGCGTTGTGCTTGGCCGGCCGGTTGATGGTCAGGGTCGCGACGGCCCCGTCGATCGACAGCAGCAGGTCCTGGTCCGGCCGGCTCATCTCCCTCCCCGCCGCGAAAGCTGGGCCGCTCGGTGCCGGCTAGGCCATCGCCTTCTTCAGGTTGTCATCGATGGCGGCCAGGAAGTCCTCGGTGGTGAGCCACGGGGTGTCCTTGGAGATCAGCAGCGCGAGGTCCTTGGTCATCTGGCCGGACTCCACGGTCTCGACGCAGACCCGTTCCAGCGTCTCGGCGAAGGCCGTCACCTCGGGCGTGTTGTCGAGCTTGCCACGGTGGGCCAGCCCGCGGGTCCAGGCGAAGATGGACGCGATCGGGTTGGTCGAGGTGGGCTGGCCCTTCTGGTGCTGGCGGTAGTGCCGGGTCACGGTGCCGTGCGCGGCCTCGGCCTCGACGGTCCTGCCGTCCGGGGTGGCCAGCACCGAGGTCATCAGGCCGAGCGAGCCGAAGCCCTGCGCGACGACGTCGGACTGCACGTCGCCGTCGTAGTTCTTGCACGCCCAGACGTAGCCGCCCTCCCACTTCAGCGCGGCGGCCACCATGTCGTCGATCAGCCGGTGCTCATAGGTCAGCCCGGCCGCCTCGAAGTCGGCCTTGAACTCGGTCTCGTAGACCTCGGCGAAGATGTCCTTGAACCGGCCGTCGTAGCGCTTGAGGATGGTGTTCTTGGTCGACAGGTATACCGGGTAGTTGCGCTGCAGGCCGTAGTTCAACGAGGCCCGCGCGAAGTCCCGGATCGAGGCGTCGAGGTTGTACATGGCCATCGCCACCCCGCCGCCGGGAAAGTCGAAGACGTTCAGCTCGGTGGGCTCGCCGCCGTCCTTGGGAGTGAAGGTCAGCGTCAGGGTGCCCTCGCCCGGCACCACCAGGTCGGTGGCCCGGTACTGGTCGCCGAAGGCGTGCCTGCCCACCACGATCGGCTTGGTCCAGCCGGGCACCAGCCGCGGCACGTTGGCCATGATGATCGGCTCGCGGAAGATCACCCCGCCCAGGATGTTGCGGATCGTGCCGTTGGGCGAGCGCCACATCTGCTTGAGGCCGAACTCGGCCACCCGGGCCTCGTCCGGGGTGATGGTGGCGCACTTGACGCCGACCCCGTGCCGCTTGATGGCTTCGGCGGCCTCGACGGTGACCTGGTCGTCGGTGGCGTCGCGGTGCTCGATACCCAGGTCGTAGTAGTCGAGGTTCACATCCAGGTACGGATGGATCAGCCGGTCCTTGATGAACTGCCAGATGATCCTGGTCATCTCATCGCCGTCCAGCTCGACGACGGTACCCACCACCTTGATCTTCGACATCGATCGCCTCTCGGGTGCTCGGACGCCGCACCGGGAACCGGCGCAGGCTCGTGTCTCGAAGCTTAGGTGATCGGCCTGCCGCCCGATTCGGCCGGCGTCTGCTTCGCCGGGGGCGACGGGTGTCTTGGCTGCCGCCAGTCCCGGGCATTAAGTTGCACAACCATGACTCCCGAATCTGCGAATGACGCCACGACCGCGACCGGTCCGGCTCGCGACCACACCGCCGTGGACGCGCTGGCCGAGCGCCACCTCGACGCCCAACTGGAACTCGACCCGCTGACCGCGACGTTCATCGGCGTGCCCGGCTACGACGACCGGATGCCTGACCTCTCGCCGGACGGCCTGCAGGCCCTGGCCGAGCTGAACCGGCAGACCCTGCGTGAGCTGCGTGCCGCCAGCCCGGTGGACGACACCGACAAGGTGACCATCGCGGCAATGACCGAACGGCTTACGGTGCAGGACGAGCTGCACGAGCTCGGGCTGACGCTGTCGGAGCTGAACAACATCGCCAGCCCGGTGCAGAACGTGCGGGACATCTTCGACCTGATGCCGACCGCCACCGCTGAGGACTGGTCGCGGGTCGCCACCCGGCTCAGCGCGGTGCCCGCGGCGATCGAGGGCTACCTCGAGTCGCTCCGGCTGGCCGCCAGCCACGGCGATGTCGCGCCGCGCCGGCAGGTTCAGGCCTGCATCACCCAATGCGAGGACAACCTCGGCCCGGACGGGTTCTTCGCCGGCTTCGTCGCCAGTGCCCGCGACGGCTCGGCGGCCGTTCCGGACGCGCTGCGCGCGGACCTGGACCGGGGCGCGCAGGCTGCCCAGGCCGGCTACCAGCGACTGCGCGACTTCCTGGCCGAGGAGCTGATCGGCCAGGCACCGACCGCCGACGCCGTCGGCGCGCAGCGGTACCCGGTGCTATCGCGCCAGTTCCTCGGCGCCAGCGTGGATCTGGCCGAGACCTATGCCTGGGGCCTGAACGAGGTGGACCGGATCGCCGGGCTGATGGCCGAGACGGCCGACGAGATCAAGTCCGGCGCCACGGTGGCCGAGGCGATCAACGTGCTGGACGACGACCCGGTCCGCAAGCTGTACGGCACCGATCAGCTGCAGGCCTGGATGCAGGAACGAGCCGACGCGGCGATCGAGGCGCTGGCCGGCCGCCACTTCGACATGTCCGAGCAGGTCCGCCGGCTGGAATGCCGGATCGCGCCTACCCACACCGGCATCATCTACTACACCGGGCCCTCCGACGACTTCTCACGTCCGGGCCGGATGTGGTGGTCGGTTCCGGCCGGCGTGACCGAGTTCTCGACCTGGCGCGAGCTGACCACCGTCTACCACGAGGGGGTGCCGGGCCATCACCTGCAGGTCGCGCAGGCCGTGGAGTGCAAGCAGTCGCTCAACCGCTGGCGCCGGCTGGCGTCCTGGGTGTCCGGGCACGGCGAGGGCTGGGCGCTGTACGCCGAGTGGCTGATGGCCGACCTCGGCTACATGGACGACCCGGGCAACCGGCTCGGACTGCTGGACGGCCAATCGCTGCGCGCGGCCCGGGTGGTGATCGACATCGGCGTGCACTGCGAGCTGCCGGCGCCCGCCGAGGTCGGCGGCGGTTCCTGGACCTACGACAAGGCCTGGCAGTTCCTGACCAACCACGCCAACATGGGCACCGAGTTCCTGCGCTACGAGCTGGAGCGCTACCTCGGCTGGCCGGGCCAGGCGCCGTCGTACAAGATCGGCGAGCGGCTCTGGCTCCAACTGCGCGACGAGACCCGGGCCCGCGAGGGTGCGGACTTCGATCTCAAGGCCTTCCACCGCCGGGCGCTGGAGCTGGGCAGCCTCGGCCTGGACATCCTGCGGCAGGCGGTGCTGGACGAGCTGTAGGTCAGATCAGGCCCAGCTCGGTGACGGCGTCACGCTCGCTGACCAGCTCGGCGACCGAGGCGTCGATCCGCGACCGGGAGAACTCGTCGATCTCGATGCCCTGCACGATCTGCCAGCTGCCGTTCACCGACACCGCCGGGAAGCCGGCGATCAGCCCCTCGGGGATGCCGTAGGAGCCGTCGGACACCATGCCGACCGACGTCCAGTCGCCTTCGGCGGTGCCGTTGACCCAGTCGTGGACGTGGTCGATGGCGGCGTTGGCGGCCGAGGCGGCCGAGCTGGCGCCGCGCGCCTCGATGATCGCGGCGCCGCGCTTGGCAACCGTCGGGATGAACTCGTTCTCTATCCAGGCCTGGTCGGCGACCAGTTCGGCGGCGTTCTTGCCGGCCACCTCGGCCTGCCGGATGTCGGGGTACTGGGTGGCCGAGTGGTTGCCCCAGACGGTGAGCTTGCGGATCTCGCCCACCGCGCTGCCGGTCTTTTTGGCCAGCTGGCTCAGCGCCCGGTTGTGGTCCAGCCGCATCATCGCGGTGAAGCGGTCCTTGCCGATGTCCGGCGCGTGCGAGGCGGCGATCAGGGCATTGGTGTTGGCGGGGTTTCCGACCACCAGCACCCGGACGTCGGAGGCGGCGCCGGCGTTGATCGCCTCCCCCTGCGGTTTGAAGATGCCGCCGTTGGCCGTGAGCAGGTCGCCGCGCTCCATGCCGGCGGTGCGCGGCCGGGCGCCGACCAGCAGCGCCACGTTCACGCCGTCGAAGGCGGCCCGGGCGTCGTCGGTGATGTCGATGCCCGCCAGCAGCGGAAAGGCACAGTCGTCCAGCTCCATCGCGGTGCCCTCGGCGGCCTTGAGAGCTGGGGCGATCTCGAGCAGCCGGAGCCGGACCGGCACGTCCGGACCCAGCAGCTGCCCGGCCGCGATCCGGAACAGCAGGCTGTAGCCGATCTGACCGGCGGCGCCGGTGACGGTGACATTCACGGGAGTTTTCGTCATGTCGGCGACCCTACCGCGCGGCTCGCGGGCGCCCGCCGGGCCACCGCTTGGACGGTGCCGTTGCCCCGTGTCAGCTCTCTCAGAGCGGTTAGCTCGCTCCGTCAGGTTGGGTGCTCAGCCATCCGCATGCCCGGGTCAAGGCGATCGGGTCGATATCTGCAACGGTGTCGAGCCGGTCGCGTAGCGTCTCCACGTCCACGATGTTCGCGCGAATGAGCGCGCCGACAAAGTCCAGGTCCTTCTCGCGGAACGCGCACAGTTTGGACACGCACAGGTCGTGGGCTTCAGGACAGACGCCCACCACCGTCTGACGGCGGATCACCGAGTGCGATTCCAACCTGATCGCTCGCTGTCGCCAGTGCAGCGGCAGTTGTGCCGTATCCGTGCTGACACCGTCCACGAAATAACCATGAGAATGATCGAAGGCGGAATCCTCACCGAGTACGCCTGCCAGGCGATGCGAGAGCGACTCGTCGGGGTCATGCCAGGCGGCTATGTCGGCCTCACGAGACCGTGTCGCGGCATAGGGTAGGTCATCCTCCGACCGAGTGGCGAGGATGGCCTGGCTGCCGAGCACGACCACTTCATCTACTTCGAGCAGATCACACGCCGCACGGATGAGATGGAGCAGATCGACCCGGTTCACCTGTGGTAGGCCCGGTTCAGGGCCATATTGCGCTCGTCCTCGGTGACGATGCCGAGCAACGGACTCACCTGGCGCAGATCCTCCCCGGCCTCGCCGCCGACCAGAAAGGCCTCGACCATGCGCTGCGGCGGCAATCTCAGGATGCCGGTCCACTTCTCGAGCCACCGATCAGCTCCGGCGCCGTGCAACTTGCTCCGCATCCGCTCCAATTCCGCCTCGGCACGAGTAATCGACACCTCACCGTCGAGAACGTGGCGAGCTATCTCACGGTGCAGTTCGTAGTGGAAGCGGGCGTCCGGCCGGTCATAGTGCACCCGTTCCGGGAGCGCCGACTCACCCAGGCGACGGGTCAGGATGCGATGCACGGCGACCTGATTCGTCCCCAGGGCGGCAGCTATCGCGCGCTGGCTCAGTCCCGCTTCCGAGGCGCGTACGACGGCGTCGGTCAGGCGCAGACGGGCTTGGGACAGCTCGAAGCTCAGCCGGCCCAGTTCGAGCTGGGCGCGCTCAGCTTCATCGGCCGTGCTGGTCATGATACAAAATGTATCACGATAGGGAAGCCCGCTCAGCGCTGCGGCAGGGCCACCGCGACCGCGAAGGTGAAGACGGCCAGCCCCCAGTAGCAGGCGACGTCGAAGGTCCGCCGGCGCACCCGCAGGAGGCCGGCCTGCTCGTTGGTCAGGGTCAACCGGAAGAACCCGGCCACCAGCAGCCCGACGGTCATCACACCGACTGCCCGCAGCCAGTGCTGGGGTGCCAGCGCCACCGACAGCACCGCGCCCAGCTCGATCAGCAGCACCACGCCGAACGGAACCTCCTTCAGATCCCGGCTCGGAATCCAGCTGGCCATGGGCCGGGCGCCGTTCAGCCCGCGGCCAGGTGGTCGGCTGCGGGGCCCGCGGCCAGCCGCTCAGCCGCCAGGCCCGCGGCCGGACTATCAGCAGCCGAACGCTCGTCAGCCTCGGCCCCGGCAGCCTCGGCCCCGGCAGCAAGATGCTCGGCGGCAAGGCGCTCGGCCGCGGCGACCACGTTGCTGAGCAGCATCGCCCGGGTCATCGGCCCGACGCCGCCCGGATTGGGGGCCAGGTAGCCGGCCACCTCGGCCACCTCGGCCGCCACGTCGCCGGCTATCTTGCCGGCCACCCGGCTGACGCCGACATCGAGGACGGCAGCCCCCGGCTTGACCATCCCGGCGGTGATCAGGCCCGGCACCCCGGCGGCCGCGACCACGATGTCGGCCCGGCGCACCTGCTCGGCCAGGTCGCGGGTGCCGGTGTGGCACAGCGTCACCGTGGCGTTCTCCGAGCGCCGGGTCAGCAGCAGTCCGAGCGGGCGGCCCACGGTCAGGCCGCGCCCGATCACCACCGCATGCGCACCGGCGATCGGCACGTCGTAGCGGCGCAGCAGCTCGATGATGCCCATCGGGGTGCACGGCAACGGACCCGGCTGGCCGAGCACCAGCGAGCCGAGGTTGAACGGGTGCAGGCCGTCGACGTCCTTGTCCGGGTCGACCCGGCTCAGGATCGCGAACTCGTCGAGGCCGGTCGGCTGCTGGACCAGGAACGCGGTGCAGGACGGGTCGGCGTTGAGCTCGTCCACCACCGCCAGCACCTCCGCCAGGTCGGCAGTGGCGGGCAGCTCGCGCTGGATGCTGGCGATCCCGATCTCGGCGCAGTCGCGGTGCTTGGCCGCGACGTACCACCGGCTGCCCGGATCGTCGCCCACCAGCACGGTGCCCAGGCCCGGCAGCACGCCGCGGGCGGCCAGTGCGGCGATCCGCTGGGCCAGCTCGGCCTTGATCAACGCCAGGGTGGCCTTGCCGTCCAGGAGGGTCGCCGTCACCGGCCCTATCTTGCCAGCCGGTGAGGTCTCAGCCGATCCGGACCCCGAGGTACTGGGCGAAGGCCAGCGCCTGCTCGACTTCGACCCGGGTGCCGGTGAGGTCGACCACCCGCGGATCCAGTCCCTCGATCACCGCCCCGCGCAGGTCGGCGTCGCGCAGCGATGCCTGCCCCCAGCGCAGCCCGCGCAGGTTCGCCCCGGAGAACACGCAGCGATCCAGCCTTGCTCCGGTGACGTTGGCGTCCACCAGCTTGACGTCGGTGAAGTCCAACTCGCGCAGGTCGGCACCGCCCAGCGAGACCGCGCTCCAGTCGCCGCCGCCGGAGATGGTGACCGAGCGCAGCGGGGTGTCGGCGAACACCGACCCGGTCAGCTTGCACTCGGTCAGGCTGGCGCCGGTGAACCGGGTCCTGGTGAAGGTGCAGGCCACGAAGGCGCTGCGCAGATGCGTTGAGCCGTTGAGTTCGGCCCGGTCGAAGCTGCAGTCGGTGAAGCTGCACGCCTCGGTGCTCAACTCGTCCAGCGACGCCTCGTCGAACCGGCACCGGCTGAAGTGCAGCCGCCGCAGCGACAGCTGGCGCAGATCGGTTCCGACGAAGTCCTCGTCGGCGATCTCCGGCCCGCCTTCCAGCAGCTCGGCGAACCAGGCCGGCAGCGCAGCGGACTTGCCGGTTGCCGACGGCCCGTCCCCGGCCGCGGAGTCCTCACCCTTCGGGCCAGCACTCATCGCCGGCTTCGCTCCGCTCCCCGCTCGCCGCGCTGCTCACTCATCGCCATCAGTGCGCGAAGTGCCGGGTGCCGGTGAAGTACATGGTCAGGCCGGCGGCCTCGGCGGCGGCGATCACCTCGGCGTCCCGGATCGAGCCGCCGGGCTGCACCACCGCCCGGACGCCCGCCTCGATCAGCACCTGCAGGCCGTCCGGAAAAGGGAAGAAGGCGTCCGAGGCCGCGTAGCTGCCCGCGGCGCGATCGGCGGCCCGGGCCACCGCCAGCCGGGCCGAATCCACCCGGTTGACCTGGCCCATCCCGACCCCGACCGTGGCGCGGTTGCGGGCCAGCAGGATGGCGTTGGACTTGACGGTGCGCACCGCCCGCCAGGCGAACGCCAGCTCGGCGAGTTCGGCCCCGGCCAGCGGTGCCCCGCAGGCCAGCGTCCAGCCGGCCGGCGCGTCGCCGGGGGCGTCCACGGCGTCGGCGTCCTGTATCAGCATCCCGCCGGAGATCGGGCGGGGTTCGACGCCGCGGGGTCGCGGGCCCGGCACCATCAGCAGCCGCAGGTTCTTCTTCACCGTCAACGCCTCCAGCGCGGCCGGCTCGAAGGCCGGCGCCAGGATCACCTCGGTGAACACCTCGGCCACCTGGTCGGCCAGCGCCGCGGTGACCGGGCGGTTGGTGGCGATCACCCCGCCGTAGGCCGACACCGGGTCACAGGCGTGCGCCAGCGCGTGCGCCTCGGCGATGTCGGAACCGAGCGCGATGCCGCACGGGTTGGCGTGCTTGATGATCGCCACGCACGGCTCGGAGAAGTCGAAGGCGGCCCGGTAGGCGGCATCGCCGTCGACGTAGTTGTTGAAGCTCATCGCCTTGCCATGCAACTGCTCGGCCTGCGCGATGCCGGGCTCGGCGCCCTGCTGGACGTAGAGCGCGGCCCGCTGGTGCGGGTTCTCGCCGTAGCGCAGCACCTCGGCACGCTCCAGGGCAAGCCCGAGGTAGGGCGACCAGCCGGACGGGTCGGGGTGCGCGGTCTCGGCGCCGCCCTCAGCCAGGGCGATCTGCTCGCCGAACCAGTTGGCGACCGCGGCGTCGTAGGCGGCGGTGTGGGCGTAGGCCCGGGCGGCCAGCCGCTGCCGGCTCGCCAGGTCGAAGCCGCCGGCCGCGACCGCGGCCAGCACCTCGGGATAGCCGGCCGGGTCGACCACCACCGCCACCGAGCCGTGGTTCTTCGCCGAGGCGCGCACCATCGCCGGGCCGCCGATGTCGATCTGCTCGACGATCTCGGCCGCCGAGGCTCCCGTGGCGACGGTCTCGCGGAACGGGTAGAGGTTCGACACCACCAGCTGGAAGGTGTCGATGCCCAGTTCCCGCACGGTCGCCAGGTGCTCGGGATCGCCCTGGTCGGCCAGCAGGCCGGCATGCACATGCGGGTGCAGGGTCTTGACCCGGCCGCCGAGAATCTCGGGAAAGCCGGTCACCGAGTCGACCGGGGTCACCGGAATGCCCAGCTCGGCGATCCGGGCAGCCGTCGATCCGGTCGAGACGATCTCGACGCCCGATTCGTGCAGGCCCCGCGCCAGCTCTGCCAGCCCGCTCTTGTCATAGACGCTGACCAGCGCGCGGCGAACGGGAATTCGGGTCATGGACTTCGATCTCCTCGGTGATCAACGACGTCTCGTGGACGGCACAGCTGGCGGATCGTGTCGAGGAACAAGGGCTTCTCGACTTCCTGGATGCGTTGTCGCAAGGTGTCGGCGGTGTCGCCGTCGAGCACCGGCACCGCCGCCTGGGCCAGGATCGGGCCGGTGTCCACGCCGGCGTCCACCCGGTGCACGGTGACTCCGGTGATCTTGACGCCGTACGCCAGCGCGTCGGCGATGGCGTGCGCGCCCGGAAAGGCCGGCAGCAGCGACGGATGGGTGTTGATCATCTCGAACCGGCTGACCGTGTCCGGGGCCAGCACCCGCATGAAGCCGGCCAGCAGCACCAGGTCCGGCCGGTGGGCGGCGATCGCTTCGGCCAGGGCTGCGTTCCAGCCATCGCGATCGGGGTAATCGGCCAGCGGCACCGCGAAGGTGGGCACCCCGGCCTCGGCCGCGCGGCACATCGCGGGACAACCTGGCCGGTCGGTGCCGGCGCCCACCACCTCGGAGCCGAATCGGGGATCGACGGCTGCCTCCAGCACTGCCTGGAGGGTGCTTCCCGAGCCGGATGCGAGAACGACGAGCCGGGCGGTCACGCGCCTACCCTAGCGGGGCTGGCCGGGCGGCCGGTGTCCGCTAGCTGGCGTTGCGCGAGCGCAGTGCCGGCTCGCTGACCGCGCTCACCCGGTCCGGGTCAGGTTGGCTCAAGGGGTCCAGCCCGGGCTGGCTCGCCTCTTCGGAGCCGGGTCGGCTCAGCTGGTCCGGGCCGGGTTGGCTCAACTGGTCCGGGCCGGGTTGCTCGCCAGCCTCGTTCGGCTCGGACTTCAACGCGTACAGGCCGGGGGCGGCGTGCTCTGCCAACCGGCCGCGCAACATCTCGACGCCCAGCCAGAGCGAGGCCGCCAGCAGCACCAGCAGGGTGGCGCTGAGGCCGACCGCCCACCAGTCCGCTCCCACGCCGCGCAGCGCGGCCCGGCCCAGGTCACCGGCCGCCAGCCCCGTCAGCACCGCCAGGCCGACGCCGGACAGCGCCGCCGCCGCCGCGCAGTCGGCCAGCCGGCTGGTCCAGGGCCCGGTTGCCGGCACAGTGCGCAGTACCGCCCAGCCGGCCAGCACGGCCGGCGCCAGGACCGCCAGCACGGCAACCCAGGCCGCCGGCTGCTGGTACGGCAGGCCGGCCAGCAGCGGAAACACCGGCACCCGGCCGGAACTCACGCCGAAGGCCGACACCGAGGTATGGGTACCCACATCGAAGCCGGGCCCCGTCAGGTAGCTGACGCCGGCCAGCACCGCGTTCGGCGTCGCCGAGATCCCCAGCAGCGCGACCGGCAGCCCGGCCGCTCCCGGCGCGAGTTGACGTTGCAGCGCCACCGCGTCGGAGAAGTGTGCGAGCAGGGTCCCGGCCGACAGCAGGGAGCCCGCCAGCAGGTAGCCGGCTACCACCAGGGCCGCCGCCCGCGACACCTGCTGCCAGCGCGCCGGAAGCCCGGACCACAGCTGCTCCGCCGCCCGGGCGCCGCCACCGACGACCAGCACGAACAGCAGCGCCGCGAGCGTGCTGCGCAGTACCGGAGCGTGGGTGCTGCCCAGCCGCGACCAGCCCGCCAGCACCGCCGACGCCGCGGGGTAGCCCAGCGCCAGGCCCGCGAACCCCGACCAGGAATCCTGGCGCCGGGCGTAGTTGGCCACCAACCAGCCCAACAGTCCGGTCACCAGCAGCGGCGCCAGCGTGACCTTCGTGCCGGCCAGCACCACCCCGCCGTGCGCGCCGGCCAGCAGCACCAGCGCGGCAGCCTTCAGCGCCGACAGCGCCGACGCGGTGTCGGTGCCAGGCATCAACCAGGCCGCGTACGCGGCGACCGCGCAGCCGCCCAGGGCGATCAGCAGCAGGGCCACCCCGGAGACGACACCGCGCCGAAATCGGGTCAGCCAGCCAGGTGGGTACTGCTGGTCGGTGGAACTCACATTGTCAGGCTCGCAAAGCGGGTCACGATGTCGGACCAGGCGCGCCGGGTATGGCGGCTATCGCCCTAACGTGACTGCGCCTGCGATCCGCTGCTGACTGCGGCTGCGCCGGTAGTTACCGCGGAGAGTGCGGCCACTGTGCCGGCGGTTCGGACGGCGGTTGGTCCGGCTGACCGGGCTGGCCTGATTGGGCCCTCGGGCCGGGCTGGCCGGGCTGGCCTGGAGGTGGTTCCTCAGCGGCTGGCCGGTCATCATGCTCAGGCATCGACTGGCTCGGCTGCCCGGGCTGGGCTGGCTGCTCCCCACCGGACGGGGGCGGCGGACCCCAGCCGGACTGGGCTGGCTGCCCTCCACCGGACTGGGCCGGACCCCAGCGGGACTGAGGGGGAGGGGGCTGCCCCCAGCCGGACTGAGCAGGCTGCCCCCAGCCGGACTGAGGGGGCTGTCCCCAGCCGGACTGGGCTGGCTGCCCCGGCTGGCCGTACGAAGCAGGTTGGCCGTAGCCGGGCTGGGAGGACCGGGCCGGCTGCGCGTACCCGCCGCGACCGTAGCTGGGTTGGCCATAGCCTGGCCGGCCGTAGCCGGGTGCGTAGCCAGCCGGTTGCCCGTATGCCGGCTGGCCGTAAGCAGGTTGCCCGTACGCAGGCTGCCCGTACGCAGGCTGGCCGTACGCAGGCTGGCCGTACGCAGGCTGGCCGTAAACAGGCTGGCCGTAAACAGGCTGGCCGTACCCGGCGTAGCGCTGGCCGGCTGCCTGACCGGCCGCGTAATCGGCAGCCGCCTGCTGGGCCTGCAGCGCTCGCACCCGCTCGGCGCGCACCGACTTGTCACTGCCCCGTAGCCAGCCGACCGTCAACGCGACGGCCTGGCCGGCAGCGGTCAGCAGGCCCGCCACCGATCCGGCCTGGACGGTGGCGCTGTCAGGTTTGGCGATCATGCCCCCGAGCACGATGATCGCGGCGCCGCCGGCCAGCATCGCGGCGACCGGCGGGGTCTGGGCCTCGTGCGCCCGGCCGGCCAGCACCTGGTGCAGGGTCAGGGCGCTGGCGGCCAGCACCAGCGCGATACCCGCCGCGCCGGTGCCGGAGTAGAAGCCCGACGTGCCGCCGCCGGAATCACCGACGGTGCCGAACCATCCCAGAAAACCCCAGAGCACCATCGGAGCGCCGAATGCCGCGCCCACCACGTCCCACGGGCGGGCCCGCACCAGGGCGCCGGCGGCAAGCTGGTCGAGGGAATTCATGGGCTGAATCTAGGCGATAATCCGGCCTATGACGCGCCACGGCGGCCCACAGCCGTTTCTCGCCGTGGGCCGCCGGGATGCGACAGTTCTTGCCGAGTGTCGGGACCGACCCGATCGAGAAGGGTCAGCTCCGGGTGGGCAGCGTCCCACCGGTGTCGGTGAACCGCTTGAAGGACAAGCCCGTTCCGGCCAGCACGGCCAGCAGGCTGAGCCAGTATCCGACGGCGTGGCCCTTGTCGATCTTGACCCCTAGCGCTTCGGCGCCGTTGGTGTTGCCCGGCATCACGAACAGCGCGAGCAGCAGCAGCAGCGACGCGAGGGCGAAGGCGCCCAGCACCACCAGCCGGACCGGGAACGCCAGCCGCACATTCGCGATCAGTTCCACCGCCAGCAACACCGCGGCGAACAAGGCCAGCAGGGTGGCGATCGGTGCCAGCACGCCGTGCCAGGCGTTGGTGGAAGCCGACTGCGAGAAGCCCGCGATCTCCACCTTGTAGGTGAAGTAGTCGATGAACGAGAAGATGAAGGTGAGGACGCCGGCGGCGATGATTCCCCAGTCCATCGGGTTGATGCTCTTGGGATCGAAGTTCGGCATACCGGTGCGACCGGCCCCCGGCTGGCCGATCCCGGGCTGGCCGATCCCGGGCTGGCCGATACCCGACTGCCCGACGCCGGGCTGGCCGGCCATCGGCTGGCCGTAGCCGGGCGCTTGGTAGGCGGGGTCGCCTGCGGTCGGCTGGCCGTAGCCGGGCGCTTGGTAGGCGGGGTCGCCCGCGGTCGGCTGGCCGTAGCCGGCCGGTGGGTACGCGGGATCGCCCGGCATCGGCTGGGCGAAGCCCGGTGGTGCCACGCTCGGCTCGCCGTAGCCGGTAGGCGGTGGGGACGGTTCCGGCGGCATGTTGCCGGGGCCAGGTTGCCGAGGCTCTTCTGTCATCGTCGTATCTCCCGATCCATGAGGGCTCATAGCTGGTCCACAACCGGGCTCAAGCTATACCCAGAGCCATACCCAGCATCACCCGGCGCACCGGCAAAATCCCGACCGGGGCGAGAACGTGACACGCCATAATGCGCAGAAGCCGCGAGGCCCGGACGCGGTGGCGACGTGCCTTGCGAAAGAGTGCGAAGAGTGCGAACTCAGGAGCTGAGCAGCTCGCGCATCAGCCTGGCGGCCTCGCTGGGGGTCCGGCCGACCCGCACGCCGGCCGCCTCCAGGGCCTCCTTCTTGGCCTGGGCGGTGCCCGACGACCCGGACACGATCGCGCCGGCATGACCCATGGTCTTGCCCTCGGGGGCGGTGAAGCCGGCGACGTAGCCGACCACCGGCTTGCTGATGTGCTCGGAGATGTAGGCGGCCGCCCGTTCCTCGGCATCGCCGCCGATCTCGCCGATCATCACCACGGCCTCGGTGTCGGGGTCGTCCTGGAAGGCCTGCAGGCAGTCGATGTGGGTGGTGCCGATCACCGGGTCGCCGCCGATGCCGACCGCCGAGGAGAAGCCGATGTCGCGCAGCTCGAACATCATCTGATAGGTCAGGGTGCCGGACTTGGACACCAGGCCGATCCGGCCCGGGCCGGTGATGTTGGCCGGGATGATGCCGGCGTTTGACTTGCCGGGGCTGATCAGGCCCGGGCAGTTCGGGCCGATGATCCGGGTCTGCTGACCCTTGCTGAGGTTGTAGGCCCACGCCGAGGTGGAGTCGTGCACCGGCACGCCCTCGGTGATCACCACGCACAGGCTGATGCCGGCGTCGATGGCCTCGATGATGGCGGCCTTGGTGAAGGCCGGCGGCACGAACAGCACCGAGACGTCGGCGCCGGTCTTGGCCATCGCGTCGACGACCGAGCCGAACACCGGCACGTCGGTGCCGTCGACGTCCACCGTCGAGCCGGCCTTGCGCGGGTTCACCCCGCCGACGATGTCGGTACCCGAAGCCAGCATCCGGCGGGTGTGCTTCATGCCCTCCGAGCCGGTCATGCCCTGGACGATGACCTTGGAGTTCTCGTTCAGAAAGATCGCCATAGCTGCCAGTCCCCTATTTCGCGCTGTTCGCGAGTTCGGCGGCCTTCTCGGCGCCGTCGTCCATGGTGTCGGCCAGCGTGACCAGCGGGTGGGCCGCCTGGGTCAGGATCCGCCGGCCCTCCTCGACGTTGTTGCCGTCCAGGCGGACCACCAGCGGCTTGGCCGCCGAGCTGCCGAGCATGCCGAGCGCGGTGACGATGCCGTTGGCGACGGCGTCACAGGACGTGATGCCACCGAAGACGTTGACGAACACCGACCGGACCGCCTGGTCGCCGAGGATGATCTCCAGGCCGTTGGCCATCACCTCGGCCGATGCGCCGCCGCCGATGTCGAGGAAGTTGGCCGGTTTGACCGGACGTGCGCCGCCGCCTTCCTTATCGGCTATCGCCTGGCCGGCGTAGGCCACCACGTCCAGGGTGGACATCACCAGGCCGGCGCCGTTGCCGATGATGCCGACCTCGCCGTCGAGCTTGACGTAGTTGAGGCCCTTCTCCTTGGCCTTGGCCTCCAGCGGGTCGGCGGCGGCCACGTCCTCGAGATCGGCGTTGCCGGCATGCCTGAAGTCGGCGTTGTCGTCCAGGGAGACCTTGCCGTCCAGCGCCAGCACCTCACCGCTTGCCACCCGGGCCAGCGGGTTGATCTCGACCAGCGTGGCGTCCTGGGCCACGAACGCCTTCCACAGCTTGACCACCGTGTCGGCGGTGCTCTCGATCACCTCGGCCGGAAAGTTGGCCTGGGTCAGGATCTCGGTGGCCTTGGCCCGATCGACGCCGACCATCGCGTCGATCGGCACCCGGGCCAGCGCTTCGGGCCGCTCGACGGCCAACTCCTCGATCTCCATGCCGCCCTCGGCCGAGGCCATCGCCAGGAAGGTGCGGTTGGACCGGTCGAGCAGGAACGAGAAGTAGTACTCGGCCTCGATCTGGGCGCCGGGATCGACCAGCACCCGGTGCACGGTGTGGCCCTTGATGTCCATGCCGAGAATCGCCCGGCTGGCCTCTTCCGCTTCGTCCGGGGTCTTGGCCAGCTTCACGCCGCCGGCCTTGCCGCGGCCGCCGACCTTGACCTGAGCCTTGACGACCACCACGCCGCCGATCCGCTCGGCGATCGCGCGGGCCTGCTCGGGGGTGTCGGCGGTCTCCCCCAGGCCGACCGGAACACCGTGCGCGGC
>DASZEI010000268.1:0-4603 GCA_035940975.1 Jatrophihabitans sp.
CGCGCTGGATCGGGTCGGCGCGGAGCTGGGGCTGACCCGGTTCCAGCTGATGCTCGGGGTGTTCGCCTGGAGCGTGTACGGCGTGACCGGCCGCGACCGGCCGCTGATCGCCAGCCCGGTGGCCAACCGTCCGGTGGCCGAGTTCCAGGCCAGCGTCGGGATGTTCGCCAACACCGTGCTGCTGCCGCTGACTCTGGCCCCGGCCGAGGAGCTGCGCGCGCAGCTGCGACGGCACGCCGGCGCCGGCAAGGCGGTGCTGGAGCGGCAGGACGTGGCGCTGGCCGACGTGCTCAGCGGGCACCGGTTCCACGAGGAGGGGCCGCTGTTCGACTTCCTGTTCGTGCTGGAGAACACCGACTACGCCGGCCTGGCGCTGCCCGGCTGCCAGAGCCGTCCGGAGTGGCTGGCCCCGGCCCAGGCCAAGTGCGCGCTGACCCTGACGGTGCTCGAATACGGCGGTGGGCTGGACTGCCTGTGGGAGTACGCCGAGAACTACCTGGACGAGGCCGACGCGCAGGCGCTGGCCAGGCTGTTCGGGCAGGGCCTGGACTGGCTGGTCGAGGGCCGGAGCGCCACCCTGGCCGAGCTGGTGGCCGGCTACCGCAGCGGGTTGGCCGAGCCCGGTCGCGGCCGGAGCGCCGCGCTCAGCTACGCCACGGTGGCCGAAGGCTTCGACCGCCAGGTCCGGCTGTCGCCGCACGCCCCGGCGCTGCGGGCCGGCGACCGGAGCGTCAGCTACGCCGAGCTGGATGCCTACGCCGGCGCGCTGGCCGCCGAGCTGCGGGCCAACTACCCGCTGCCGGCCGCCGAGGACCAGCCCTGCTGCGTCGCCCTGCACCTGGAGGCCTCAGTCGAGCACGTGGTGGCGCTGCTGGCGCTGGCCCGGCTCAACCTGACCATCGTGCCGCTGGATCCGGAGTACCCGCCGGAGCAGCTGCACCACATCCTGAGCCAGATCGACCCGTTGTGCGTCCTGCTGCCGCCGGACTCCACGGCCACCATCGACACCGGCGAGCTGCCCCGCCACCCGGTGCGGCTGCGCACCACGGCCGGACCCGTGCTGCCCCCGCACGCCGGCCGGCGACCGCTCTACACCCTGTTCACGTCCGGTTCCACCGGCACCCCCAAGGGCGTGCAGGTGAGTGACCGGCTGCTGTGCAACCTGCTGCAGTGGCAGCGCGAGGCGGGCGGGCTGCCTCCCGATGCGGTGACCCAGCAGTTCTCGATGCTGTCCTTCGACGTCTCGTTCCAGGAGATCTTCTCCACGCTGTGCGGCGGCGGCTGCCTGCACCTGGTCGAGCCCGGCTGGCGGCAGGACGCGCCCGCGCTGCTGGAGCAGCTCGACTCGGCCGGCATCGAGCGGATCTTCATGCCCTACGTGGCGCTGCAACTGCTCGCCGAGCACGCCGTCCTGCTGGACCGGTACCCGCGCAGGCTGCGCGAGGTGGTCACCGCCGGCGAGCAGCTGCTGTGCACCCAGGCGATCCGGACCTGGTTCTCCGGGATGCTCGGCGCCCGGCTGTTCAACCACTACGGCCCCAGCGAGACGCACGTGGTCAGCAGCCTGTGCCTGGACGGCGACCCGGCGGGCTGGCCGGTCCGGCCGGCCATCGGCGGGCCGATCGCCAACACCTGGCTGCGGGTGGTCGACGAGGCCGGCGAGGTCGTCCCGCCGGACTGCCCCGGCCAGTTGCTGATCGGCGGCCCGCTCATCGCGCCGTGCTACCTCGATGACCCGGCACTCAACCGGGCGCGGTTCCTGGAGTTGCCCGGGCTCGGGCACTTCTTCCGGACCGGCGATCAGGCCCGCTTCGACCGGCAGGGCCTGCTGCACTACCTGGGCCGCGAGGACCACCAGGTCAAGGTCAGCGGGCACCGGCTGGAGCTGGGCGAGGTGGAGGCCGCGCTGCTGCGGCACCCGGCGATCGCCGGGGCGGTGGTGGTGCGCGACGGCGACCAGCTGGTGGCCTGCCTGCAGTGCCGCGGGGCCACCCCGTCGGTGACCGAGCTGACCGAGCACCTGGCGCCGCTGCTGCCTGCCTACGTCCGGATCAGCCGGTTCCGCCGGCTGGCGGCGCTGCCCCGGACGGCCAGCGGCAAGCTGGACCGCCGCCGGATGCTGTCCACGCCCGGCGAGGAGCTGCGCTCGGGGACCACCGGAGCCGATCTGACCGCGCGCGAGGCGCAGCTGGCCGCGCTGTTCGAGGCGGTGATCGGCACCCCGATCGAGGTCGACCAGCGGTTCTTCGACGCCGGCGCCTCGAGCCTGGGCCTGATGCGCTTCCACCTGCGCTGCACCGCCGAGCTGGGGCTGTCGCTGTCCATTCCGGACCTGTTCGAGCACGTCACCATCCGCCGGCTGGCCCGGTTCGTCGACGGTGGGTCGGCCGACCGGCGCGAGACCGGCGCGGAGGTTCGAGCGCGGGCGGCCGAGGTCCGAGCGCGTGCCGCCGAGCCTGAGTTCGCCGAGCTTGAGGCAGCCGGGTCCGGACCGGGCGCTGAGCCGATCGCGGTGATCGGGATGGCAGTGCGGCTGCCCGGGGCCGACGACCTGGCTGGGTTCTGGGACCTGGTACGCACCGGCCGGCGGGGCATCGAGCACTTCGACGCCGCCGACGGCCTGGTCGGGGCGCGCAGCCAGCTGGCCGGCGTGCTCGCCTTCGACCCCGGCCACTTCGGCATCAACCGGCAGGAAGCCCGGCTGATGGATCCGCAGCAGCGGCACCTGCTGATGTGCTGCGTCCAGGCGCTGGCGCATGCCGGCATCGGTGAACCGGCCGGACAGCGGGTCGGACTGGTGGCCAGCTGCGGCGAGAACACCTACTTCCAGTCGATGCTGCGCGACGGCGACCCGGCCCAGCTGCCGGACGGTTTCCAGCTGGCCCTTCACCACGACAAGGACTTCCTGGCCACCAAGGTGGCCTACCACCTCGGCCTGACCGGGCCGGCCTTCACCGCCCAGTCCGCCTGCTCCAGCTCGCTGCTCGGGGTGCACCTGGCCGCCGGCATGCTGCGCCAGGGTGACAGCGAGGTGATGCTGGTGGGTGGCGTGCTGGTGGATCCGCTGCTGAGCCAGGGTTACCGGTACCGGCCGCAGCACATCTTCTCCGAGGACGGCCACTGCCGCCCGTTCAGTGACGACGCCGGCGGCACCATCGGCGGCAGCGGGGTCGGCGTGGTGGTGCTCAAGCCGCTGCGGCGGGCCCGGGCCGACGGCGACACCATCTATTCGGTGATCACCGGCTCGGCCGTCAACAACGACGGCTCCGCCAAGCTCAGCTACGGGGCGCCGGCGCTGGCCGGCCAGCGCGAGGTGATCCGGACGGCGCTGCGGCGCAGCGGCCGCGGCAGCGTGGAGTTGGGCTACGTCGAGGCGCACGGCACCGGCACCCGGCTGGGTGACCCGGTCGAGGTCGGCGCGCTGCGCCAGGCCTACGAGCTGACGGACTCGGCCCGGTGCGCGCTGGCCTCGGTGAAGAGCCAGATCGGGCACCTGGGCGCGGCGGCCGGCGTGGTCGGGCTGGTCCGCGCCACCCTCGCGGTGCACCAGGGCCTGCTCCCGCCGAACGTCGACTTCCACCGGCTCAACCCCGAACTGGGCCCGGACCCGGCACCGTTCTACGTCCCGACCCGGGCGCTGGACTGGCCGGCCGGCCGGCCGCGGGTGGCCGCGGTGAGCAGCTTCGGGATCGGCGGCACCAACAGCCACCTGGTGCTCGAGGCGGCCGAGCCCGCTACCTCCGCAGCCGAGCCGCCGGCCGTCCCGGTGCCGTTGTTGATGCTGTCCAGCAGCAGCGCCGCGGCGCTGCGGGCCGACGCCGACCGGGTCGCCGACTACCTGGCCGGGCATCCCGAGCGCTACCGGCAGGTGCTGCGGCACCTGCAGGCAGGCCGGCCGGCGCGCCGCTGGCGGATGGCGGCACACTGCCCGGACGCGGCCGGCGCGGTGGCCTGGCTCCGCTCGGCCGCCGCGGTGCTGGTCACCCCCAGCGAGGCCGGCGAGCTGGACGGCAGCGCAGCCCGCGTCGAAGCCGACCGGGTAGAGGCTGACCAGGTAGAGGCCGACCGGGTAGAGGCGCTGGCGGCGGCCTGGCTGGGCGGCACCGCGATCCGCTGGCCGGCCGGGCCCGCCCAGCCACCGTGGGACTTCCCGCCGCCTGCCTTCGAGCTGGCCGAGTTCGACTTCGCGCGTGCCCCGGCCGCCGGCTCTGCCGAGCCGGCGGCTGACCGGCTGCCCGAGGACTCCTGGTTGCACCAACCGCAGTGGGCACGATGGCGCCGGGCGGCTGCCGGCCAGCCCGCCCGGACGTCCCGGCTGCTGGTCGCGATGACCGCCGAGCCGCTGCCGGCCGAGGCGTTGCGGGCCTTCGAGGCGGGGTACGCCCGGGTGGTCCGGGTCAGCGCCGGGCAGGCCTTCGGCGCGCTGGGCGGTGACGCCTACCAGGTCGATCCGGCCGATCCGGCGTCGCTGGCACGGCTGCTGCGGGAGCTGAGCAGCTCCGGTCAGGACGGGATCGACTGGCTGCACGCGCTGCCGCTGGCGGTCGACGGCCCGGTGGGCCAGCACGCCCTCGACCGCGCCCGCTGGGCCTGCCTGGACACC
>DASZEI010000269.1:0-10715 GCA_035940975.1 Jatrophihabitans sp.
ACACCACCGAGCGGCAGGCCTTCGGCGGGGCGCTGAGCGGCCAGCAGGCGGTCAGCCACCTGCTGGCCGAGATGGCCACCCGGGTGCAGGCCAGCCGGTTGCTGGTCTACGCGGCAGCCTCGGCCTACGACAGCGGCGCAGCGGCGTCCGAACTCACCCGCCAGGCCGCGATGGCCAAGCTGTTCGCCACCGAGAGCGCCCAGTACGTCGTCGACGCCGCGATGCAACTGCACGGCGCCCGGGCGCTGCAACGCGGCCACCTGCTGGAGCGGCTGTACCGCGACGTCCGGGCGCCGCGCATCTACGAGGGGGCCACCGAGGTGCAGCGCACCATCATCGGGCGTTCGCTGGTGCGGGCCGGGACTTCAGAGACCCGGCAGGAGGGCTGACGGGCATGGCGAACCGGTTCCGGGCCTCGGTGGCACTCACCGACGACTGGCAGCACTTCGACTTCGCGGTGGCCGACGGCATCGCCACCGTCACCCTGAACCGGCCGGAGAAGCTGAACCCGCTGACCTTCGAGAGCTACGCCGACCTGCGTGACCTGGTGCTGCAGCTTCCCTACCGCGACGACGTGCGGGTGCTGGTGATCCGCGGCGCCGGCAAGGCCTTCTGCGCCGGTGGCGACGTCAACGAAATTATCGGTGAGCTGATCAGGATGCGCCCGCGCGAGCTGATGGCGTTCACCAGGATGACCGGGGACCTGATCCGGGCGATGCGCGAGGTCCCGGTCCCGATCGTGTCCGGCATCCAGGGCATCGCGGCCGGCGCCGGCTCGGTGATCGCGCTGGCCTCGGATTTCCGGGTGGTGACCCGATCGGCGCGCTTCGCCTTCCTGTTCACCAAGGTGGGGCTGTCCGGCGGCGACATGGGCGCGGCCTACCTGCTGCCGCGGATCGTCGGCGCCGGCCGAGCCACCCAGCTGCTGATGCTCGGCGACACCATCGACGCGGCCACCGCCGAGAAGTACGGCCTGGTCAGCGAGCTGGTCGGTGACGACGAGTTGGACGCCGCGGTCGCCACTCTCGCGACCCGGCTGGCCGAGGGCCCGACGCTGGCCTATGCCCAGACCAAGGCTCTGATCACCCGCGAGCTGGACATGTCGCTGGCCGGCGCGATGGAACTGGACGCGATGACCCAGGCATTGCTGATGACCAGCGACGACCACGCCGAGTTCCACGCGGCGTTCAACGAGCGCCGGCCACCGCGCTGGACCGGGCGGTGAGGGTGCCCGGCACCGGCCGGGTCTGCCTGGTCGCCGGCGCCAGCCGCGGGATCGGCGCGGCGGTCGCCACGCTGCTGTCGGGCGAGGGCCACCGGGTGGCATTGCTGGGCCGGGACGCCGCCGCCCTGGACGAGGTCCGGGCCGGCTTGCCGGGGCCCACCCTCGCCGTGGCGGCTGACGTGACCGACGCCGGCGCCGTCGAGGACGCCTTCGGCCGGATCGAGCGGGACTGGGGGCCGGTGGAGGTGCTGGTGTGCAGCGCGGGCGCCGGCCTGGCCGCGCCGATCGTGGACACCACCGACCAGGACTGGGCCCGGATGCTGGACCTCAACCTGACCGCGCCGTTCCGGTTCATGCGGCGGGCGCTGCCGTCGATGACCGAGCGCGGCTGGGGCCGGATCGTGGTGGTGGCGTCGGTGGTGGCCAAGCGGGGCGAGGCGCAGGTCGCGGCCTACACCGCGTCCAAGCACGGCGTGCTGGGCCTGGTGCGGGCCGCGGCCGCCGAGCTGGCCCGAACCGGGGTGACGGTCAATGCCGTCTGCCCCGGTTACGTCGACACCCCGATGACCGATCAAACCATCGAGGCGATCGCCGGTCGCAGCGGCCGCAGCCCGGAGGACGCCCGTGCGAGCCTGGCCCGCCGGCAGCCGATCGGGCGGCTGATCGAGGCGGCCGAGGTGGCCGAGGCGGTGCGGTTCTGCGTGGCGAACGCCGCGGTGACCGGGCAGGGGATCAACGTCGACGGAGGAGCGGTGCAGTCATGAGCGAGTGGCAGCACGCGTGGACCGGAGCGAGTGGGTGCGATGAGCGCTCGCGCGAGGAGCCGGTGCGAGCATGACGCTGGAGCGGATCAATCCCGAATCGCTGGGCCGGCCGTCCGGGTTCTCGCACGCGGTACGCGCCACCGACACGGTGCGGGTGTACCTGGCCGGCCAGACCGCGCTGGACCAGGCGGGCAAGATCGTCGGCGCCGGCATCGTCGAGCAGTTCGAGCAGGCGCTGTCGAACCTGCTGACCGCGCTGGCCGCCGCCGGTGGCGGCCCCGAGCACCTGGCCACTGTCACCGTCTTCATCGTCGACGTTCCCGACTACCGGGCGCACGCCCGCGAGATCGGCGCGGTCTGGCGGCGGCTGGCCGGCACCGAGTACCCGGCGATGGCCGGCATCGGCATCGCCCGGCTGTGGGATGACGAGGCGCTGGTCGAGGTGCAGGGAGTCGCCGAGATTCCTAACGGATAAGCCTGTCAGCCCACAGTTGACGGGATGTGCGCTATCTGTCTTACTGAGGACCATTTCTTACGGTCTGTTCGGGGGGACGCCATGGTGAGGCATCGCCGCAACAACGCTCTGGCCGGCATCGTCATGCTGAACGGTGTTCTCGTGATGGCAGTCGGCTCTACGATGCCGTGGGGCGAGTTCGAGGTCGGAGGCCTGAACCAGCCAACGTTGCCCTACCAGGGCCGCCATGTATTCGGCTTCGATCAGACGATCACGTCCACCGGCTCGGTATCCGACTTCCACCCGGCCATCCTGATCATCAGTGGCGTCGTCGCGCTGTGCGCTCTCGCGCTGTTCGCGACCCGTGTTCGAGGCCTCGGCGCCTTGTGGAGAGTCATAGCTCTCGGGTCGCTCGTTCCCGTTGCGCTGGTGATCGGCTCGCTGTGGTCGGTCTTCGACGACGATCCTGGTACTGAGCTGGAAGCGACGAACTCAGCGCCCGTCCGGGCCTTCGGCCTGGCGATGAGGACGAATGCGGTTACCTCCAGCATCGGACCGGGGCTTTTCGCGCTCACGATCGGGGGCGCGGTTGCGGTGCTGGGTGCGCTGATCCCGGCTTTTCGATCGAAGCAGGTCATCGGTGAGCCCAAGCAGCCGCCCAGCCACGGAGATTTCCTGACACCAGAGGCAAGCCGCGCCCGGTAGCTGCCGTCAACAGCTCCGGCCAAGCGCAGGTGGAAGAACCGCTGCGCACTCAGAAGTTCTCGCGGGGCCTCACTCGTGGATCGCCCGCATCGCGTGCCGGTGCGCGGCCGGCCGCAGCGCCGCGCTCAGCTCGCCGAACAGCGCCGCCGCCACCTCGCCCTTCCAGCGAGCCGGCAGCACCTCGGCGGGCAGGCCCGGGTCGAGGTAGCGCAGCCGTCGCCACGCGGTCAGCATCCGGACGTAGCCGGCGAAGGCCTCCGCCCCGTTCGGCGCCGACCGGGCCAGCCGGCGGCCCAGCGGCCGGTAGTGGCTGACGAACCGGGCGTACTGGCCGGCGAGGTCCTCCAGGTCCCACCAGTCGCGCACCCGGCCGGGCAGGTCGGCATAACCGAGATACTGGCCCCGGAAGATGTCGACGTAGCCGGACAACTGCTGGCGGGCCAGCACGTCGCTGACCTCGTCGGCCAGCGCGCCGGGCGCGAGCCACACGCCAGGAGCGACCGGCCCGAAGCCGAGCCGGGTCAGCCTGGTCCGCAGCTCGTGCCGCTTGCCGCGCTCGGCCTCGGGGACCGTGAAGACCACCTGCACCCAGCCGTCGGCGAGGCTGGCCCGACGCTGCTGGAAGATCCGCCGGTCACCCTCGCGCATCGCGGCCTGCATGGATGCTGACAGCGCGTAACCGGCGGTGCCGTCGATCCGCAGGCTGTGCAGGGTGTCGCGCCGCTTGAGCCGCGAGATCGAGGATCGCACCGCCTGGCCGTCCACGCCCAGGTCGGCCATCAGCCGCACCACCGAGGCGATCGGCAGCCAGTTCGGCTCCTCCCGCGCGTACAGGCCGTAGATCGTGACGATCAGCTGGCGCGGCTGGGCCTCGGCAACCGATTCCACGTCGGCATCCTTGCCGGTCGCGACGCCGGTCACCCTTCAGCCGCCGATCCGTCGGCCGAACCCGCCCAGCCAGCCGCCGGACGGCAGCCGGAAACCGCCGAAGCTCCGGCGATGTATCGCGCGTTCTTGACTGTCGTCACAACTAGAGAATACTTGCAGGGTCCGTGGAGAAGGGGTCGAAGCAGTGGAGCTCTCGCCGTCAGCGCACCTGGACACTTTCTGCCGGGACAACCTGCCGCCGCGGGAGCAGTGGCCGGACTTCCGGTTCGACCTGCCGGAGCTGCAGTACCCGCAGCGGCTCAACTGCGCGGCGGCGTTGCTCGACGAGGTGGTGGCGACCCACGGCGCCGCCCGGCCGGCGCTGCTCGGCGCGGACGAGACCTGGAGCTACGGGCAGCTGCTGGCCCGCGCCAACCAGCTGGCCCACTACCTGAGCGAGGACGCCGGCCTGCTGCCCGGCCAGCGGGTGCTGCTGCGCGGGCCGAACAATCCCTGGCTGGTGGCCTGCTGGTTCGCGGTGCTCAAGGCTGGCGGCGTGGTGGTGCTGACCGTGCCGATGCTGCGCAGCGGTGAGATCACCCCGCTGATCGAGCTGACCCGGGCCGGCCTGGCCTTGTGCGATGCCCGGTTCACCGACGACCTGATGCCGGCCGTCACGGCTGCCGGGATCCCGATGCTGGCCTACGGCGGCGGGGGGCCTGAGGACCTGATCGGGCTCAGCGCGGCCAAGCCGACCGAGTACGACAACGTCGGGACCGCCGCCGACGACGTCGCGCTGCTGGCGCCGACCTCGGGCACCACCGGAACGCCGAAAGCCACCATGCACTTTCATCGCGACGTGCTGGCGATCGCCGACACGTTCGGCAAGCACCTGGTCGCCGGCCGGCCCGAGGACGTCTTCACCGGCACCCCGCCGCTGGCCTTCACCTTCGGCCTGGGCGGCCTGTTGATCTTCCCGCTGCGGATCGGGGCCTCGACGCTGCTGATCGAGCGGGCCACCCCCACCGAGCTCGCCGAGGCCGTCGAGCGGTACGGCGCCACCGTGCTGTTCACCGCGCCGACCGCCTACCGGGCGATCCTGCGCGCCGGCCAGCAACACCGGCTGGCCACCGTGCGGCGGGCGGTGTCGGCCGGCGAGCACCTGCCCAAGCCGGTCTGGCAGGAGCTCTACGACAAGACCGGCATCAAGCTGATCGACGGCATCGGCAGCACCGAGATGCTGCACGTGTTCATCTCCGCCGCCGACGACGACATCCGGCCGGGCGCGACCGGCAAGGCAGTGCCGGGCTACACCGCGACGGTGCTCGACGCCGAGGGCAACCCGGCGCCGGACGGCACGGCAGGCCGGCTCGCGGTCATCGGCCCCACCGGCTGCCGCTACCTGGCCGACCCTCGGCAGGCTGTGTACGTCCAGCACCGGTGGAACATCACCGGCGACACCTACATCCGCGACTCCGACGGCTACTTCTGGTACCAGGCCCGCAGCGACGACATGATCGTCTCCTCCGGCTACAACATTGCCGCGCCCGAGGTGGAACGCGCGCTGGAACAGCACCCGGACGTGGTGGAGTGCGCGGTGGTCGGCCGGCCCGACTCCGAACGGGGTGCCACCGTGCATGCCGTCGTGGTGCTGCGGGACGGGGCCGCCCGGGACGCGGCGAAGGTCAGCGAGCTGCAGGACTTCACCAAGCAGACGATCGCGCCGTACAAGTACCCGCGCTCGATCGAGTTCGTCCAGGCGCTACCGCGCACCTCTACCGGCAAGGTACAGCGGTTCCGGCTTCGCGAACCGGAAGTCGCGCGCTAGCGCCGGGGTGACCACGCCGGCCGGCAAACAGGGTCCGGTCGGCGTGGCCCCGTGCGGAAGGAACTCGTAGGAAGGAAGCCAGCATGCGTATCGCAGTGATCGGCGGCGGCCCGGGCGGCCTGTACTTCGCCGCGCTGGCCAAGGCGCTGGATCCCGCTACCGAGATCCGGGTGTGGGAACGCAACGCCGCCGAGGACACCTTCGGCTTCGGCGTGGTGTTCAGCGACGAGACCCTCGGCGGGATCGAGCACGCCGACCCGGTGATCTATGCCCGGATGGCCGAGCAGTTCGCCCGCTGGGACGACATCGACATCCACTTCCGTGGCACCGTGACCACGGTCGGCGGCCAGGGCTTCGCGGCGATGAGCCGCAAGAAGCTGCTGCAGCTGCTACAGGAACGCTGTGCCGAGCTCGGCGTGGACGTGCGGTTCCGCAGCCAGGCGCCCGACGTCGACTCGCTCAGCCGGGACTACGACCTGGTGCTGGCCTGCGACGGCGCGAACTCGACCGTGCGCACCAAGTACGCCGACGTCTTCCAGCCGTCGCTGGAGGTGGGTCGCAACAAGTACATGTGGCTGGGCACCGACCTGGTCTTCGAGGCCTTCAAGTTCTACATCTGCCAGACCCCGTACGGGATCATGCAGGTGCACGGCTATCCCTATGACGCCACCGGCAGCACCTTCATCGTCGAGATGCACGACGAGGTCTGGCGCCGGGCCGGTTTCGCCGAGTCGGCCTCGACGGTGTTTCCCCCCGGCGTGAGCGACGAGAAGTCGGTGGCCCGGGTCCGGGAGCTGATCGGCGACCTCCTGCAGGGCCACGAGATCCTGCTCAACAACTCCAAGTGGCAGAGCTTCAACACCATCTCCAACGGCACCTGGCGAAACGGCAACGTGGTGCTGCTGGGCGACGCCGCGCACACCGCGCACTTCTCGATCGGCTCGGGCACCAAGCTGGCGATGGAGGACGCGCTGGCGCTGGTCGCCTGCCTGCACGAGCATCCGGACGTGCCGGCCGCGCTGGAGGCCTACGAGGCCGAGCGGCGCCCGGTGGTGCTGTCCACCCAGCGGGCGGCCCGGGCCAGCCTGGACTGGTTCGAGAACATCGGCCACTACGTCGAGCAGCCGCCGGAGCAGTTCGCGTTCAACATCGTCACCCGCAGCCGCCGGATCACCTACGACAACCTGCGGCTGCGCGACCCGGAGTTCGTGGCTGGCATCGACGGCTGGTACGCCGCACACGAGGCCGACCGCGGCGTTCTTCCGGCGGGTGAGCCGGCCGAGGCGGCCGGCCTAGCGCGGCCGCCGATGTTCCACCCGTACCGGCTCGGGCAGCTGGAGCTGAAGAACCGGGTGGTGGTCTCGCCGATGGACATGTACTCGGCGGAGGACGGGATGCCCACCGACTTCCACCTGGTGCACCTTGGCTCGCGAGCACTGGGCGGCGCCGGGCTGGTGATAACCGAGATGGTCTGCGTGTCGCCGACCGCGCGGATCACCCCTGGCTGCGCGGGCATCTACACGCAGGAGCAGGAGCAGGCCTGGGCACGGGTGGTGGACTTCACGCATCGCCAGAGCACCGCCAAGATCGGCATCCAGCTGGGCCACTCGGGCCGCAAGGGCTCCACCAAGCTGATGTGGGAGGGCATCGACGAGCCGCTGCCGGACGGCAACTGGGAGATCGTCGGCCCGTCGCCGCTGCCGTACTCGCCGGCCAATCCCGCGCCGCGCGAGCTGGACCAGGCCGAGCTGGACGAGATCAAGGCCGACTTCGTGGCCTGCGCCGAGGCGGGCGCCCGGGCCGGTTTCGACCTGCTGGAACTGCACTGCGCGCACGGCTACCTGCTGTCGTCGTTCCTGTCGCCGCTGTCCAACGTGCGCACCGACCGCTACGGCGGCGAGCTGGCCAACCGGTTGCGCTACCCGCTCGAGGTGTTCGACGCGGTGCGGGCCGCCTGGCCTGCCGAGCGCCCGATCAGCGTCCGGATCTCGGCGACCGACTGGTACGAGGGCGGCAACGACGTCGAGGCGGCGGTCGAGATCGCCCGGGCGTTCGCCGAGCACGGCGCCGACGCCATCCACGTCTCGACCGGCCAGGTGGTCAAGGACGAGAAGCCGGCGTACGGGCGCAGTTACCAGACGCCGTACGCCGACCGGATCCGCAACGACATCGGCGCCCGGTATGGCGTCGCGGTGATCGCGGTGGGCGCGATCTCCTCCTACGACGATGTGAACTCGGTACTGCTGGCCGGCCGGGCCGACCTGGTCGCGGTGGGCCGGCCGCACCTGTACGACCCGCACTGGACGCTGCACGCGGCGGCTGACCAGGAGTACCGCGGTCCCGGCGCGGACTGGCCGGTGCAGTACCGCGCCGGCCGCCGCAAGCCACCGACCGGCCGCACCGACGGCCCGCGGCCCCGGCTGACCCTGCTACGCGAGCCGGACCCTGGCACTCGACACGCCCGCTGGCGGCCGTCCCGCTGAACACACCAGCACCGAACGCCTGCTGGTCAGGTACGTTGCATGGCGAGAACTCATCAAGGCGGCGGCTGTGTCCTGGTTGGCAGAGTTTTTCGGTGAATGCGTAGCCGACGAGGCCCTGGGAGTCATCGCGCTGCGGTCTCCCACGGGGTGGGGAAAGACCGCCGAGGTCGCCGAACTGTACGAGACGCTGGCCGAGGCGCAACCGGTGCCACGTTTCTGGCCTCCGGACTTTCACAGTGACAGCCGCAAGACGGTCTTCCCGTCGAGGTTGAAACCGGCCCTCGGCAGCCGATTGCCCTACCTGTGGCTTGGGTTACGCGCGGAGCTGGATTCCTCAGGGCGACCACGATTCGCCGGCTTCAATGCCAACGGTCAGCTGTCCTCGCTGCTGGAACCGCTGGCCACCGCGATCGCCGAGGACGGCCGGCTGTGGCACGACCGGGCGTTGACCGCGCTGAAGGCGGCAACGTCCTTGGCGGACCGATTGCTGCCGGTCGGCGACACGATCGAGATGCTCAAGGAGCTGACCGGGATCGCCCAGGAGATCGTGGAGCTCATCCCGGAGATGTTCGGCGAAGCCGCCAAGGCCGGGACGAGAACCGAACGCGCACGTCGAGCCGGGGGAGGCTCGACAATCATCACCGACGGCAGTGTCCAAGCCCGAGCTCAGGCCGAACGCGCCGGAACGATCCTGTCCGCGGTGTCACGGGTCATCCCGACCGTCGTGGTCGTGGAGGATGCTCAATTCCTGGACGACCACACGGTCGCCATGCTGCGCACCTGGGTCCGTTCGGAACTGCCGGTCGGCCTGCTGGTCCTGACCATCGCCACCGATCGTCCGGGACCTGGCAAGGAATGGAGACTCTGGTTCGACGAGCTGCTACGGACCGAGCGGATGGCGGTCACCGATCTGGACCCGTTGTCCGACCTCGTCCTGGAGCAGCTCGCGATCACCCGGCTTGCCGAAGAACATCCTGGCAAGGTCGTTCATCTCGAACTGTTGGGCGAGCTGATCCTGCACTGCGCCGGCAATCCACTGACCTTGCACGAGCTGCTGGATCTGCCCTCAGTCATGGATGCGATGACCAGCGGCGACCGACACGCCTTCGACCAGGCTGTCTCGACGCCGCCGGCCGAGGACGCCGGGCTGGCGGCGGCCTTCGACCGGCTCGATCCCTCCACTCGACGAGCCCTCAGCGTACTGAGCCTGCAGGGGCAGGCGAGCTACCTGCCGTGGCTCGACGCCGGCTTTCGAGTGGGGCTCGACTCGTTCGGCGAACAGGCACAGGCCTTGAGCCTGGCGCTGGAATCGGGCTGGTGCGAGGAGCCGGCCCCGGATGTACTGGGCTTCGTCGACGGTGGCTGCTACCGCGTCGCGTGTCACGCTCGATCGACATTGATCAATCCCGCTCGGCGGAAAGCCGTGCTGAAGCGATTGCTGGCATTGGTGGAAGCCGCCCGGTCAACGGCCGGGTGGTCACAGCTGCCGACCCAGGCCCGGCAATACGCGCTGGAAGAGTTGCTCGCCGACCCCGACATCGTCGATGCGGACCTAGCCGCCGCAATGGCAATCGATCTCGACAATCTCTACACCGACACCGGCCAGGCTCAACAGCGGCGCGACCTGCTCGATCTCATGCAGACCCAGCTGAACTCGGTGACCCGCACCGTCGCGGATCAGCTTGTGATCACCGTCGCCAGCAGCCTGCTGGACCTGGGCGACCATCGTTCCGCGCTCAGGCTCTTCGCCGCCGAGCACGCCCGGCTCGCCACCGCCCTCGGCGCTGACCATGCCGAGACACTGGTCGCGCAACACAACCTGGCCGCCGCACAGCGAGCGGCCCGGCTGATCGACGCGGCAATGGACACCTACCGTGATCTGCTGCGTCGCCGACTCACCACGCTGCCGGCGCATGACCGTCATATCCGCGACACCCGCCGTGACCTCGCCGAAGCGCTTACCGAATGCGGCCGTGACCCTGAAGCTCGCCAGGTACTGCAGGCGCTCCATGACGATAACGTGGCCGCCAACGGCAAAGACCATGCTGAAACTCTTCAGGACGACCTGCTCTGGTATTCCTCATTGATTCGAGCCGGCGCGCCAGTAACCGCAATCCCGCTGCTCCAATCGTTATTGGTCAGGGCGGCGAAAGTATTCGGTAACCAACACAGCTTTGTCAGAGCGGTCTCGAAGGTTCTCGCTAGAGGATATGGCAGCTCGGGAGACTTGAGCCGGGCGATCCGAACCCTAAGAGCTGTGTTGGACGCTGAAGAAGTGCTCCTCGGACCCGACTACTCCGACACCCTCGCCACCCGTAGCAACCTCGCGGATTGGCACGGCGAGGCCGGTGATCCGGCCGGCGCGGTCGAGGCGTTCGAGGCGCTGCTG
>DASZEI010000270.1:0-8825 GCA_035940975.1 Jatrophihabitans sp.
CAGCAGCGCCCGCAACGGCGTCCACCAGCCCGAGCCTCGCCGGGCGTAGCGGCCGAGCGGGCCGCCGACCAGCGCGCTGGCCCGGGCAGCCGTCCGGTCCTGCCAGGTGGGCGGCGGGACCTCGTCCGAGGACAGCGACACCGCGGGGGCGGTGGCGCTCGGCTCTCTCACGCCGACGATCCTCGCACGCGCGCCGATCAGCGCTGGCGGGGCGACGCGGACGCCGGGCCGGCGGTCTTGGTGCCGGCGGCCTTGGTGGTGGCGCTGGTGGTCGGGCCGCCGGAGCCGGGTGCCGAGGACGACGGGCAGATCGGCAGGCCACAGCCGGTGGTCGGGCTGCCCGACGGCGCCGCCGAGCTGCTGGGCGCGGCGCTGGTGCTGGGCGCGGCCGAGGTGCTGGGCGCGGCGCTGGTGCTGGGCGCTGTGCTCGAGACGGTGGGCGTCGGGCTGGCGCTCGAGGTGCTGGCGGTGGCCGACGGCTGCGACTGCCCGATCTGCTGGGTGGTCGGCAGCGGCTGCACCGGCTTGCCGGCGAGGTAGCCGTCCATGAACCGCTTCCAGGCGTTGCCGGCCAGGTCGCGGCCGTACTCGGACCTGCCGTTGGCGTTGTAGATCGGCTCCACCTTGTCCGAGCCGACCCAGGACGCGGCACTGACCTGCGGGGTGAACCCGACGGTCCAGCCGTCACTGGAGTCGCCGGTGTCCTGGATGCCGACCGTGCCGGTCTTGGCCGCCACCGGCCGCCCGTCGGCCAGCGGGATCTGCGAGGTCTGCGCGACGTCCTCCATCGCCAGGGTGGTGTCGTTGGCGACCCGCTTGTCCAGCACCCGCTTGGCCTTGTCCTTGTGCTGGTAGACCAGGTGGCCCTGGGAGTCGGTGACCTTCTGCACGAAGTAGGACGGCCGGGCCAGCCCGCCGTTGGCCAGGGTCGCGTAGCCGACCGCCTGGTCCAGGATCCGGACCGGGTAGTTGCCGATGCCCACGTAGGCGTCAGGGTGGCCGTTGCGCAGCAGGGTCGGCGCGCCCGGATTCGGGCCCGAGGCCGTCTCGGTGGCCGGGATGCCCATCGCCCGGGCGGTCTTGACCACGTTCTCCGGCCCCACCAGCGAGGTCAGCTTGCCGAACACGGTGTTCAGGGACAGGGTGGTCGCCCGGCGCAGCGAGTAGGTGCCGTAGTCCGGGTCGGTCGGGTCGTTGGAGAACGGCAGGTTGTCGATGGTCTGCGGCGACGAGCCGTCGAAGACGGACTGGATGGTGTACGCCGGCTTGACCCCCTTGAGGTTCTGGGTCAGCGCGGTGGCGGTCACGTAGGGCTTGAAGCTCGAGCCGGGCGGGCGCCAGGACTGGGCGTAGTCCAGCCCCGCTCCGTTCGAGCCGCCGTAGTAGGCGATCACCGCACCGGTGGCCGGGTCGACCGCGACGAGCGCCGGACGCAGGTTCTTCTGCTTGGCGGTCAGGTTCGAATAGGTCTGCTTGATCGCATCCTGGGCCGCCACCTGGGCGCCCCGGTTGATGGTGGTCTGGATCCGCAGGCCCCGGGTGTTGATGGTGGCCGGGTCCACGCCCTCGGCGCGCAGCTCGGACTTCACCTGCCGCCAGACCAGGCCGAGCGGGCCGTCCAGCACCGAGCTGGTGTTGCGGGTCTTGATGGTGGTCGGGAACTTCAGGGCCGCGGCCTGCTGCTGGCCGAGCTTGCCAGTGCTGACCATGCCGTCCACCACGTACTGCCAGCGTGCCTTGGCCGCCGACGGGGTGACCGCCGGGTCGTAGTACTCCGGCGACTTGATCACCGCGGCCAGCATGGCGCCCTGGGCGAGGTTGACCTTGTCCACCGGGACGCCGAAGTAGGCCCGGGCGGCCGCCTCGATGCCGTAGGCGCCGCGGCCGAAGTAGATGGTGTTGAGGTAGCTCTCCAGGATCTGGTCCTTGGAGTACTGCCGGCTCAGCTTGAGCGAGATCGCCAGCTCCTTGAGCTTGCGGCTCAGGGTCTGGTCGGAGTTGAGGTAGGCGTTCTTGACGTACTGCTGGGTGATCGTCGAGCCGCCCTGGGTGGAGCCGCCCCGGACGTCGTTGATCGCGGCCCGCACGGTGCCCCTGACCGAGATGCCGGGCTCGGAGTAGAAGCCGCGGTCCTCGGCGGCGATCACCGCGTCGCGCACGTGCACCGGCACCTTGGACAGCGGCACGATGATCCGGTTCTCGCCGCCGTCGATGGTGGCCATCGTCGAGCCGTCGGCGTACTGCACGATCGCGGACTGGTTGGTCTTCAGCTCCTGCGGGCTGGGCACGTGGGCCATCGAGTACACGGTCACCGCGAGCACCGTCATCAGCAGCGCGAGGACGCCGAGCAGCCAGGTGGCGGCCAGCCCGATCCGGCGCAGGATCCGGTTGCGCCGGCTCATCTTGGCCAGCCGGCGCTTCTTCGCCGCCCGGTGGCGCTGCCAGCGGCCCGGCTGGCCGGCGCTCGAGCGGGTCGAGCGCGGTCCGCTGCCGCCGGGGACCGATCGGGATTGCTCAGGCGCGGAGGGACCCGCCACGTAGAACTCCTTCTTGCTCAGACCTGCGTCGGTGCGCGTTCGGTCGGTGCCGCTCTTGTCAACCCTCAGACTCTTGTCAACCCTCAGTAAGGGTACGGGGACTTTTCCGGGCCAGTGGCCGGCAGAGCCGTCAAAGCCACCCGAAGGCGCCGCAATCGCGCGCCGGCCGGGCGCAGCTCACAGCGGATCAGGACAGGTCGCCCGCGTCCGGGCGGAACCGGTCGGTCGCGGCCACGATGGCCTGCCCGAGGGCCGGCGAGGTGTGCCCGGCGTTCTCCACCACCACCAGCTCGGCGTCCGGCCAGGCCCGGGCGAGTTGCCAGGCCGCCTCCAGCGGTCCCTGCGGATCGAAGCGGCCGTGGATGAGGATGCCCGGGATGCCGTGCAGCCGGTGCGCCTGGGAGATCAGCTGGTTCTCGGCCAGCCAGGCGCCGTGTGAGAAGTAGTGCGCGCACAGCCGGGCGAAGGCCAGCCGGTAGCGCTCGTCGGCCCGCTGGGCCGGCGGCCCGGTGGTGCCGGCGTCCAGGCTCACCACCGCGTCCTCCCAGGCCATCCAGGCCTCGGCCGCCCGCCGCCGGACGTCCGGATCGGCGGAGTTCAGCAGCTCGTCGTAGACCTGGGTGAGGTCGCCGTCCCGCAGCCCGGCCGGCACCGCGTCCCGGTAGCGCGCCCACTCCTCCGGCAGGAACCGGCCCAGCCCGCCGTAGAGCCAGTCGACATCCACCCGCCGGGTCACCGTGACCGCCGCCAGGATCAGCCCGCTCACCCGGTCCGGGTGCGCTTGCGCGTAGGCCAGGGCCAGGGTGCTGCCCCAGGACGCGCCGTAGACCAGCCAGCGCTCGATGCCGAGGTGCTCGCGCAGCCGTTCCAGGTCGGCGATCAGGTGGCTGGTGGTGTTGGCGGCCAGCGCGGTGTCGTGGTCGGCGGCATGGGGCGTCGAGCGCCCGCAGCCACGCTGGTCGTAGAGCACGATCCGGTACGCCGCCGGGTCGGCGAGGCGGCGCGCGTTCACCGACCAGCCGCCGCCGGGGCCGCCGTGCAGCATGACCAGCGGCTTGCCGGCCGGGTTGCCGCACTGCTCGTAGTACAGGAGCTGGGCATCGCCGACATCGAGCATGCCGGCCTGGTACGGCTCGATCGGCGGGTAGCCGGTCGGCGCGGCAGTGGCCATGCCGGCACGGTACAAGGCGGCAGCACGGTATGGGCGGCGGCCACCCAGGCAGCGCTCGCCGCAGAGCTGCCGGACTGCCGAAGCCACCCGAGCTGCCGGAACACGCCCCGCCGACCCTGTGGTGGCGATGCATCGAACTGATGTATCGTCCTGATATATCGGCGAGCACTTCGGTGGTGCGCCGGACTGCTACGGGGCCCTGGAAGGAGGACGCCACCATGCTCGAGATTCCCATCCTGGGCCTGCTCAGCGAAGCGCCGATGCACGGCTACGAACTGCGCAAGCGGCTGTCCACCCTGCTGGGGGCGTTCCGGGCGTTCTCCTACGGCTCGCTGTACCCGTCGCTGCGGCGGTTGCAGGAAGCCGGCTGGATCGACGAGGAGCCGCCGGTGGCCGAACCCGCCGGCGGCTTCGGCACCCGGTCCCGGCGCGGCAAGCGGGTCTACCGGCTCACCGCCGAGGGCAAGGAGCACTTCGCCGCGTTGCTGGCCGAGGTCGGTCCGGACGCCTACGACGACGAGGGTTTCGGCACCCGGCTGGCCTTCTTCGCCCAGACCCGCTCCGACATCCGGCTGCAGATCCTGGAAGGCCGCAAACAGCGGATTACCGAGCAGGCCGACGGGCTGCGCAGCTCGCTGGCCCGGACCCGGGAGCGGCTGGATCGCTACACCCTGCAGTTGCAGGAGCACGGACTCGAATCGGCGGACCGGGAAGTCCGCTGGCTGAACGAACTGATCGAAACCGAACGCCGGGGACCGAACTAACTCCCCCTGACCTTCCGACTCAACCCGACTCAACCGCCTCGCCCGATCAAGACCAGCCAGGTGCGGCGCCAACAACCGGTATCACAACCAAGGAGGAACCCGATGGGTTCGCAACACAACCAGGACGGCTCCCAGGGCGGCCCGATCCGGGTGGCCATCGTCGGCGTCGGCAACTGCGCCGCATCGCTGGTGCAGGGCGTGCACTTCTACCGCGACGCCGACCCCTCGGCGACCGTGCCCGGCCTGATGCACGTGAAGTTCGGGCCGTACCACGTCAGCGACATCCAGTTCGTCGCCGCCTTCGACGTGGACGCCAAGAAGGTCGGCCAGGACCTGTCGGAGGCCATCGTGGCCTCGGAGAACAACACCATCAAGTTGTGCGACGTGCCGCCGCTGGACGTCCCGGTGCAGCGCGGCCACACCCTGGACGGCCTGGGCAAGTACTACCGCGAGACCATCGTGGAGTCCGACGAGCAGCCGGTGGACGTGGTCGGGGCGCTGCGGGCCGCCCGGGTCGACGTGCTGATCTGCTACTTGCCGGTCGGCTCGGAGGAGGCCGCCAAGTTCTACGCCCAGTGCGCCATCGATGCCAAGGTGGCCTTCGTCAACGCCTTGCCGGTGTTCCTCGCCGGCACCCCGGAGTGGGCGGCCAAGTTCGAAGAGGCCGGCGTGCCGATCGTCGGCGACGACATCAAGTCCCAGGTCGGCGCGACCATCACCCACCGGGTGCTGGCCAAGCTCTTCGAGGACCGGGGCGTGGTGCTGGATCGCACCTACCAGCTCAACGTCGGCGGCAACATGGACTTCAAGAACATGCTCGAGCGCGACCGGCTGGAGTCGAAGAAGATCTCCAAGACCCAGGCCGTCACCTCGAACATGAAGCACAGCCTGAGCGCCCGCAACGTCCACATCGGCCCGTCGGACTACGTCCAGTGGCTCGATGACCGCAAGTGGGCCTACGTCCGGCTCGAGGGCCGCGCGTTCGGCGAGGTGCCGCTGAACCTGGAGTACAAGCTCGAGGTCTGGGACTCCCCGAACTCGGCCGGCATCATCATCGACGCGCTGCGCGCGGCCAAGATCGCTAAGGACCGGGGCATCGGCGGCCCGATCCTGTCGGCGTCGGCGTACTTCATGAAGTCCCCGCCGGAGCAGTACGACGACGACACCGCCCGCGACATGGTCGAGGCCTTCATCCGCGGCGAGGTCGAGCGCTGAGCTGAACCCAGGCGGCCCCGAGAATCAGCAGGTTCTCGGGGCCGCTTGTCGTTCGCCGACCGGGCGGATGCGTCAACCCGACCAGGGCCCCTCCGCCCATCCGTTCAGGTCCACGATTACCGTCAACGGCTTCGCGGTGTTGTTGCGCAGCTCGACAGTCGCCGGTGCGCCCGCCGAGGACGATCCCACCGCGGCGAGCAGCATCCGCTGCCTGGTGTGGCCGGTGGCGAAGCTGATGGTGGCCGCACTCTCCCGGCTGCCGGTGGGCCAGACCGAGACCGACCCGCCGACGGCCGGTGTCAGGACGGTCACGTTCATCGACACCGCCACCAGGCCGCCCGAGAACGTGAGCTGTCCGCCGTTGTGGGCCACCAGGGTTTGCTGCACCGGTATCCGTACCACCCCGCCGGGTGGGATCGGCCCCTTACCGGCGGCCCGGCTGTCGTAGCTGCGGGCATAGCCGCCCCAGCCGTCGTAGGAGCTGGGATAGGCCGGCACCAAGCCGTAGACGCCCACCTGGTCGAGGACCACCTGGAGCGGCGCCGCGCTGTTGTTGCGCACCGACAGCGAGCCGTGGGCGTCCAGGCCCATGGTGAGCTGGCTCTGCTCGGTCTGGCCGGCCGTGAAGGTGAGGCTGGGCGTGCTGGGCGTGCCCACCCCGCTGGCCCAGACCGACAAGGACCCCGATCGGCTCGGCGTCAGCACCGTGACGTTGAAGGTCGGTATCAGGATGAAGAAGTCGTCAACGCCGGTCGGGTCCACCGCCTTGAAGGTTCGTGACTGGCCGGCGCCGAGGGCGGTGGTTCGGGTGTCCAGCACCCGGGTCGGCGACATGGCCTGATACCAACCGGACTGGGGCGCATCGGTGTCGTAGTAGCCGAGGATGTCGACCACCAGCGTCAGCAGGCCGGCGCTGTTGTTGCGGATGTCGATGTAGCCGTTGTCGTGGTCCGGGACCGTCTCGGCGTTCTGGATGGTCTGTCCCGCCTGGAAGCTCATGGTGGAGCCGCTGACGTAGCTGCCGTCCGGGTATGCCGACAGCGAGCCGGTCCGCGACGGTGTCAGCACGGTCAGGTTCACCGACACGGCCGTGAGGCGGGCGGGGACGGGGCCTCGGCCGGCGATCTGGATCCGGCGAACGCTTCCGGGAGCGATCCCACCCTGGGAGCGGGTGTCCAGCGCGCGGAACCGGGTAACCGGTTTGTAGAGCCCCAGCGGCTGGCTGTTCGTGCTCGCGCTGACCTGGCCACTGGCCGCCGACCGCGCCGGCGCGACCAGCACCGGAAGCACGAGAACCGCTACGAAAGCCGCTATGACACGACGCATGGATGCCCCCCGGAGGTCGCCGACCTCACGACGATGGGCGGCGCCACAGTGTAGGACGACGGCTGCTTACGTGTACATGATCTCGTGCATCTTCGGCGATCCAGACGAATACCCCGGGGGGCTGCGAATGGCCCAACTTTCAGATCCCCGGCGACACCCAGTAGTAGCCGGTGACGTAGCAGTGCAGGGCGACGTCGGTGTCTTTGAGGTTGCGGACCATGACGTACCACACGCCGGTGTCGACCGTCAGCTCGGTGGGCTGCAGCCATGCCGAGGACGAGACCACCGGCGACCCGCTCCAGGGGGCGTTGGGGTAGTTGGCGTAGGGGGCGTAGATGCCCAGCGCGACGGGTTGGGCCGGCTGGTCGGTGGTCATCACGAGGTTGGCCGCCATCCAGCCCTCACGCACCCCCGGTGGATAGAACTCGACGGGTGTACGGCCGCGCAGCGTCAAGGCCGTCACCGGCTGCGGGGACAGCGGGATGTAGTAGCCCAGGTCGTAGTAATCCGGCTCCAGGCCGCCGCGCAGGAAGTAGCCGAACACGTCCACGACCAGCTGGACGCTGCTGGCGCTGCTGTTGGTGAAGCTCAGCCTGCCGTCGCTGCCGAGCATCACGACCCGCTCGGTCTGCATGGTCTGCGGGGCTGTCTGGCTGCCCACGAAACGCAGTCGGGTGGTCGCCAGGCTGCCGTCGCCGTCGGTGATCACCAGCTGCCCGGTGCTGCGCGGCGCCAGCACCGCCACATCCGCGACCACGGCGATGGCTCCGCCGGCCGGGATCCCGCCGCGGCCGGCAAGGGCAACGGTGACCTTCTTGCCGGCACCGACGGCCGCCCGGGGCGCTCCGATCCCGTTCCGGGTGTCGAGCACCCGGCCGTTCGCGCTACCGAACATGCCGGTGACGACGGGGGTTCCGGCCGCGTAGTAGCCCAGGACGTCGACGATCAGGTGGGTGGGCCGCGCGGCGTTGCTGCGGATCGTCACGCCGCCGCCGGCGCCGAGGGCCACCGTCAGCTGCTGCTGGATGTTGCCGCCACCGGTCAGCGTCATCGTGACCCGGCCGTCCCAGGTGGTGCCGCCGGGGTACACCGACAGCGACCCGGCCGGCGCGGGAGCGGGCACGGTGACGTCGATGACCGCCGCCTGCCAGCCGGCGCTGGACACCGTGAAGGTGACGGTGTGGCCGGGGCTCACCAGGCCCTGGTAGCCACCCAGGCCGGAACGGGTGTCGAGCACCCGTTTGGCGGCGATCCGCGTATAACTACCGGCCCAGCGATCCCCTGCGGCAGCGGGTGCGGCCGAAGCCTGTGGGGTCGTGCAGAGCCCCGCGATCAGCGAGCAACCGGCGAGGATGGCGAGAATTTTGGGCATGGCGCGCTCCTGGTTGTCGGGGCGGGTCAGCAGAACACGCAGTGGAGGTACCAGTAGTAGCCGGTCATGTAGCCGTGCAGGTAGGTGGTCTGCACGTTGGAGAGGTTGACCAGCGTGGGCCCACCCTCGATGCCCTCGTGGACGATCAGCTCGGTGGGTTGGCGGGCCGCCGTCGAGGACACCGTCACCGTGGGGGTCCACGGACTCCCGGAGTCGTAGAGCCCGAGCAGGGTCGGCTGGCTGGGCTGGTCGGCAGAGAGAACGATGGTGTAGGCCAGCGTCCCGAAGTCGTAGAACGGCATGCCCAGTGCGAGCGGCTGGTGCCCATCCAACCGGAGCTGCGTTCCGGCCTGGGACCCCCACCCGGCGCGCAACGGTCGCGGGCTGGACGCCTCGTAGCGGCCCTGGTATATCCCTGGAGCCGGCCCGTCGCCGGTTCG
>DASZEI010000271.1:0-5502 GCA_035940975.1 Jatrophihabitans sp.
CCGGCCAGGGTCAGCGCCAGCAGCAGCACCAGCCCGCCGAGCAGCACTGCCCGGCCGGTGAACCGCGGCCCCCGCCGGGAGGTGCTGCCGCGGCCCGGACCACGGGTGGTGCGCCGTCCGGGCCGGCTGTCGGCCGAGCCCCGGGAGCCGGCCCGCACCGGTCGCGACGGTGTCCGGCGGCGGGTGCCACCGGACCTGCCGCGACGCGGGCGGGCTTGGCTCATGACGTGATCAGCTGCCGACGGCGAGGCGCGGGAAGGCGGCGGCGCCGGCGTAGCGGGCGGCGTCGTCGAGCTCCTCCTCGATGCGCAGCAGCTGGTTGTACTTGGCCACCCGCTCCGACCGTGCCGGCGCGCCGGTCTTGATCTGGCCACAGTTGGTGGCCACCGCCAGGTCGGCGATGGTGGTGTCCTCGGTCTCACCGGAGCGGTGGCTCATCATGCAGCGGTACCCGGAGCGGTGCGCGAGGTCGACCGCGTCGAAGGTCTCGGTGAGCGAGCCGATCTGGTTCACCTTGACCAGCAGCGCGTTGGCGGCACCGCTGGAGATCCCCCGGCTCAGCCGCTCGGGATTGGTCACGAACAGGTCGTCGCCCACGATCTGGATGACCTCGTCCAGCTCGGACGTCAGTGAGATCCAGCCGTTCCAGTCCTCCTCCGACATCGGGTCCTCGATCGAGACGATCGGGTAGTTGGCGACCAGGTCGACGTAGTAGGCCACCATCTGCTCGGCCGACTTCGGACTGCCCTCGAACTGGTAGGCACCGTCGGAGTAGAACTCGGTCGCCGCGACGTCCATCGCGAACACGATGTCGGTGCCTAGCCGCAGGCCGGCCTTGTCCACCGCCTCGGAGATCACGTCCAGGGCGGTCCGGTTGGACTCCAGGCTCGGCGCGAAGCCACCCTCGTCGCCCAGGCCGGTCGCCAGCCCCTTCGACTTCAGCACCGACTTCAGGGCGTGATAGACCTCGGCCCCCTGGCGCAGCCCCTCGGCGAACGTCGGTGCCCCGATCGGGGCGATCATGAACTCCTGGACGTCGACGTTGGAGTCGGCGTGCGCGCCGCCGTTGAGGATGTTGAGCATCGGCACCGGCAGCAGGTAGGCGTTCGGGCCGCCGAGGTAGCGGAACAGCGGCAGGCCGGCCGAGGCGGCGGCGGCCTTGGCGACCGCCAGCGAGACGCCGAGCACCGCGTTGGCCCCGAACTTGGACTTGTCCGGGGTGCCGTCCAGGTCGATCAGGGCCGCGTCGACCAGCCGCTGCTCGCTGGCCTCGAAGCCGAGCAGCTCGGGACCGATGTCGTCCAGCACGGCCGCGACCGCCTTGCGGACGCCCTTGCCGCCGTAGCGGGAATCGCCGTCACGCAGCTCGACCGCCTCGAACGCGCCGGTGGAGGCCCCGGAGGGCACCGCCGCCCGGGCGAAGGTGCCGTCGTCGAGGGCTACCTCCACCTCGACGGTCGGGTTGCCGCGCGAGTCCAGGATCTCGCGGGCGCCTACGGCCTCGATGCTGGCCACAACTTCGCATCCTCTCGACGTACTCCGGTGGTGATCGGACTGTCAGACCAGCCTATCGGGCGGCCTTGAGGATGCGGCGCAGCTACTCGCCCGTCGCGGCGTCGATGGCCGGGGTACCGGCGTCGTCCGGCTCATCGGCTCGTTCCGTGGCCCGGACGGCATCCCGGTAGTCGCGGGCACTGTGCCGCAGCGCCTGCTCCGGATCGATGCCGGCCCGCACCGCCTCGGCGACGACGGCCAGCAGCCGCTCGCCGATGCCGTCGCCAACCGGCACCGGCACCGACAGCCCGGCGCGCTCGGACCGGCTGACCAGCTTGGCGGCAAGCGCCAGCGCCGGTTGGCCCATCGCGATCCCGTCGGTCGCCGAGTCCCGCCGCTTCTCAGCCTTCTTGATCGCGTCCCAGCTGACCTGCTGCTGGCCGGCCGAGAACCCGTCGGCATCGGCAGCATCGTCCGACCTGGCGAAGACGTGCGGATGCCGCCGGATCAGCTTGGCGACCAGGTCGGCGGCGACGTCGTCGATGCCGAACCGCTGGCCGGCGGCGGCCTCCTCGGCCAGCCGGGCGTGGAACAGCACCTGCAGCAGCAGGTCGCCGAGCTCCTCGCGCAGCGCCGCCAGGTCGGCCGTCTCGATGGCTTCGAGGGTCTCGTAGGCCTCCTCGATCAGGTACGGCGCCAGCGACGAGTGGGTCTGCTGGGCATCCCAGGGGCAGCCGCCTGGCGAGCGCAGCCGGTCCATGATCTGGACCGCCCGAACCAGCTGCGCGCCCGGGCCGGCTGATCCGGCCGGTCCGGCTGATCCGGCCGGTTCCGCTGATTCGGCGGGTTCGGCCGCGGGCACCGGCACCGTCACTGCTGGGTCGGCAACTTCGCGTCGCCGGGCAGCGTCTTGTCGAAGGACAGCACGGACGGCAGCTGCTTCTTACCCAGGTTCAGCACCGAGAGGCTCTGCGGGTCCCAGCTGCCGTAGCGCGGGTTGATCGAGACCTTGTCCTTGATCTTGGCCAGCGCGTCGTCGACCTGCTTGTCGGTGGTCAGCTTGGCCCGCACCACGCTGAGCAGCTCGCGGTTGCGCAGCAGCACCGGCTCGAACCGCGCGCTGAGGCCGGCCTGGGTGATCTGCTGGGTCAGCTCGGCCTCGGTGCCGCCGGCCAGTGCTTCGGCCTTGCCGGCCTCGAGCTGGGCCTCGGTCACCGACCCGCCGGCTGCCGCCAGCAGCATCGGAAACACCTGGTTGCGCACCAGGTACTGCAGCACGAAGTTCTTGGCCGGGGTGCTGGAACCGTCACCGGCCGGGATCGGCTGGGCATTGGCCGGGACGTAGCGGGAGAGCTCCTTCTCGGAGATGCGGTGGCCGTCGACCACGGCAGCGGTGCCGGCCTTGGTGTCACACGCCACCAGGCCGAGGCAGCTCAGCAGCAGTACCGGCAGCACCGCCAACGGGCGGAGCCTTCCGCGAAGGATCTTCACGTCTTCGATCTCCGAGTTCGTCGAGAGGTGGTGAGTCGAGGCGGTGGTGAGTCGAGAGGTGGTGAGTCGATGCCTTGCCAGAAGCCGCCGGACGGCCACTGCACAGGCCGGGCCATTTTCGCACGGCCGGGAGAGTCTGCCGCCGCCGGTAGCGGTCGGGCTCGCCGGGCCCCCGAGCCGGGCCCTGTGCTAGACCTGCACCGATGGACAGCGACGACGCACTGCGCTACGCCCTCGGCAAGCCCGGCGCCTGGCCGGACAGCCCGTGGGGCGAGGACCATGACCTGGCCAAGGTGGGCAGCAGGATCTTTCTGTTCCCCGGCCGGGCGGAGGGCCGCAGCACCATCACCGTCAAGAACACCGAGGCCGCGGTAGCCGAGCTCAAGCAGCGCTATCCGGAGCTGGCCCGGCCGGCACCGTACCTGAACAAGCGGCTGTGGGTGCAGTTGACGATCGACGAGGTGGCCGACGAGGAGGTCCGCGAACTCATCGACGACTCCTACGACCAGGTGGTGGCCAAGCTGCCGAAGGCCCAGCGGCCCGGCTGAGGCGGGAGGTACCCGGCCGCCGACGCGTTCCGCAGCCGTCGCCGGGACGACGTCCCCGCCCGGCAGCCGCTTATGAGGAGTTCCTGGACGGTTCAGCCGTCCAGCGGCGTCAGCAGCTCGGAAATCACTTGGTCGGCGGCGTCTTGCACGGAGTACGCGGGTGGCCACGCGCTGACGAGCTGGTTCAAGTCTTCGACGAACGCCCTGTCTGCCGTCTTCGATCGAAGGTTCGCGATCGCCGCCACGGCGGTATAGCCCTCGGGGCGGTAGGGCGGGAAGCACTCGAGGATGTCTGCCGGTGGCAGGCGCAGCTCGTTCAGCGCGAGCCACAAGTCGAACAGGTCGCGCCCTTTCTTGCGCTGGTACAGCGCGCGCAGCTTGGTGGAGATGAGTTCCGCGGCTTGGAAGGTGAGGACGTCGACGCCGCCGGCGAACCACGAGCTGTCGACCTCGAAGGGGACGCGGACCGTAGGTCGGGCTGGTGACGTCTCGTGGGTGTTGAACTCGATCTTGAGACGCAGCGGCAGGCCGTCTTCTGACAACGCCCGGAACGCAATTTTGGGGTGTTCGCCTATGACGACGTTCTTGACCTCGAGCCCGAGTCTTTGCGCGACGCCGCGTAACGCGTCCAGGACCGGGCCGATGGGGCCGGGTGGAGCGGACGAAGTCGAGGTCTTCGCTGTAGCGCAGCGGTGACGGCAGATGCAGCTGGTGTAGGCACGTGCCGCCGCGGAACACGAGTTCGTCGCGGAGCATCGGGTCACGGTAGATCTCGACGATCACCCGTGCCAGCAGCAGGTCCTGCTCGATCGCCGCACGGTTGGGCCATGGCCGGGAGGCGCCCCAGGCGGTGATCGCCGCGCCGGGGATCACAGATCGGCTTCGACTTCGGTGTTGATGATGATCTGCCAGGTCCGGTCGGTGGCGCCCGCGCGGGGGCCCGTGGGGTCCAGGTAGGTGGTGCTTCGCTTGGTCGGGTGCCGCGCGCTGAGTTCTCTCAAGGGCCGTAGGTCGATGTCAGCGCCAGTGTGGGTCAGGAGCCAGCCGAGGCGCCGCGCAGCGGCAGCCGGGAAGTCGGCGGCGGCGGCGGCGAGGTCAGGCCCGGTCGGCTTCTGCTCGTCGACGAGTTCGTGGGCGACGGTGGCGACGTTATTGACTCCGCCGCATTCGCGCGGCCGATCGGCGATGTCGAGCAGGGTGACGGGAGGGGAGGAGACGAGGAAGGAGGCGGCCACCGACGCCCGTTGGGCGACGGGGACCCGGCCGGCTCGGTTCGCGGTGTAAAAGCGCAACTTGACTCGTCCGAAGTCCTTGTCGGCGATGTTCTTGTCGACCACGACCTGGAACGTCTGGGGGCGTTGATGGGCGGCCCCCCACAGCTCGGCCGCCGACAGCAGGCCGACGTAGTACCGGCGGCCGAGCGCGCGCATGTACGCGTCGATGAAGTCCGTGGCCGGGAGCACCCCCCAGCTTCGAAACTGCGGCGGCACCGGGAAGTACAGGCCAGGATGGGGGCTGAAGAAGTCCCCCGCTCTTCGCAGCTTCGCGAGCGCTGCGGTCGTGGACCGCTCGCTGAGGCCGAGCAGGGCTTGGGCTTGCTTGACGGAGATGTGTGACTGCCCGCTGGCTAGGAGGTGGTTGCCAGGTTGCGAGGGGCAACGGTCTCTACGGCCATCTCAGCCACTGTGAACTGCCTCACCCGATGATGTGTAGGTCTTTGGGGCTACGCAGCACTGAGAGCTGTACAACCTCATTTGGCTACACATCTTACAGTGGTTCCGGGGTATTCAGGCCGACGAGGGGCTTGACACCTCCGTTACCATCCCGAGAGGCCGTGACGAAGTCACGCGGAGCGCCCGGTAGGGCGGCCTCTCGGGATGGTAACGGACTGAATTCTCCGTCTCCGCGCCCTTCCCTGGAGCTCTCGCCGAAATTTCCAGGTCGTGATCTCGACGCGCTTGCAGGTGAA
>DASZEI010000272.1:0-4045 GCA_035940975.1 Jatrophihabitans sp.
GACGACAAGAAAACCGAACTCAGCCTTCGGGTGGAGTGAAGGCCGAGGTTCGGGTCAGACCGGCAGCGCGGCCCTTGGCGGCGATCACCAGCGCCATCTTGCGGGACGCCTCGTCGATCATCTCGTCGCCGATCATGGCCGACCCCTTCGCCCCGCCCGCTTCGGAGGTGTAGTAGTCATAGGCGTCCAGGATCAGCTCGGCGTGGTCGTAGTCCTCCTGGCTGGGCGCGAACATCTCGTTGGCGGCATCGATCTGGCCCGGGTGCAGCACCCACTTGCCGTCGAAGCCCAGGGCGGCCGAGCGTCCGGCCACCCGCCGGAACCCCTCGACGTCGCGGATCTGCAGGTACGGCCCGTCGATGGCTTGCAGGTCGTGCGCCCGGGCCGCCATCAGGATCGACATCAGGATGTGGTGGTAGGCGTCGCCGACGTCGTAGCCGGGCGGCTGCTCGCCGACCACCAGCGTGCGCATGTTGATCGAGGCCATGAAGTCGGCCGGGCCGAAGATCAGCGTCTGGATCCGCGGCGAGGCCTGCGCGATCTCGGCGATCGCCAGCAGGCCCTGGGCGTTCTCGATCTGGGCCTCGATGCCGATCCGGCCGACCGGCAGCCCGATGGTCTTCTCGATCTGGGTCAGGGTCATCTCCAGCCACTGCACCTGCGCCGCGCTCTGCACCTTGGGCAGCATGATCGCGTCGAGGTTGGCGCCGGCGCCCTCGACCACCTCGATGACGTCGCGGTAGGTCCAGTGGGTGGTCAGGTCGTTGACCCGGACCACCCGCAGCTTGCTGCCCCAGCCGCCCTCGTTCAGCGCCGCCACGATGTTCTTGCGGGCACCGGGCTTGGCCAGCGGCGCGCAGGCGTCCTCCAGGTCGAGGAACACCTGGTCGGCCGGCAGTTCCTTGGCCTTCTCGAGGAAGCGCGGGTTCGAGCCGGGCACCGCCAGGCAGGATCGGCGCAGTTGCACCGGTTCGGGCTGGGCGGGCTGTGCATCAGAGGCGGTCATAGCTGCTGAGGATGCCACCGGCGGCCACCGGCCCGCAGGACGATGTTCGCGGGGTCACAGCGAGGGGCTGCGCCTGCCGCAAGCCGCCGGCCTCAGTCGAGGTCGGGCACCGGCTCCGCGCTCCGGTCACGCGACCGGGATCCCACCACCACGATGAGCCCGGCCAGCAGCAGCACCAGCCCGGGAACGGCGCTGGCGGGCGGCCGCTGGTGCAGCCAGACCGCCGCGATCAGCGCCGCTCCGGGCACCTCGAGCAGGATGGTCAGGCTGACCAGGGTCGCGCTGACCGAGCGCAGCACCACGTTGAACAGGCTGTGCCCCAGCAGCTGGGCGCAGCCGGTCACGGCCAGGATCAGCAGCCAGGCCCGGCCGGAATAGCCGGCCAGCGGCTGGCCGCCGACCAGGCAGACGACCAGCAGCCCGAGCGCGCCCACGCTGTAGCAGATGGTCGTGTAGACGGCCGCGGACATCTCCTGGCGAGCGCTGGCGCCGGCGCTCACGTAGGCCGCCGCGAAGACCCCGCCCAGAAGCGCCAGCCCGTCCCCGGCCAGCGCCTCGGCTGAGACCGAAAAATCCGCGCCGGCGATCAGGGCGGTGCCGATGATCGCCAGCGCCATGCCGAGCCAGGCCAGCCGGGGCAGCCGGCGGCCGGCCACCGCGGCGATCAGGCCGGTGAACACCGACTGGGTGGCGACCAGGGCGGTGGCCGAGGCGACCGAGGTCAGCTTGACCGACGGCACCCAGGTGCCGAAGTGCAGCGCGAGGAACACCCCGGCGAGCGAGGCGACCGCCCAGCCCCGCCGGTCCAGGGCGGCGAACTCGGCCCGGTGCCGAAGGCCGGTGAACAGCCCGGTGCTGCCGGCGCCGAGGGCGTTGCGCCAGAACGCGATGGCCAGCGCCGGGGCCGCGGCGGCGGCCATGATCGGCCCGGACGCCGAGACCCCGGCCAGCGCCACAGCCAGCAGGCCGGCGTCGCGGGCCGACGGCAGCACCAGGGACTCCTGCGACTGCTCGATGCGCGACACCCGACCATCCTGACAGTCCGAATTCCGGGGCCTGCTGCCCACTAAGCTTTGCCGCGTGAGCACCGCGACCCGCGTCTTCCTGGCCAGGCTGGCCGGCCTGGGGGTGTATGACCCCAACGGCGACCAGCTGGGCCGGGTGCGCGACGCGGTGGCGACCTTGCGGGTCGGACGCCAGCCACCACGCATCCTGGGCCTGGTGGTCGAGGTCCAGCACCGGCGGCGCATCTTCGTGCCGATGGGGCGGGTCACCCGGATCGAGCCGGACGCGGTGGTGCTGACCACCGGCAGCGTCAACATCAAGCGCTTCGAGCAGCGGCCGAACGAGCTGCTGGTGCTGGCCGAGGTGCTGGACCGCACCGTGGTACGGATCGAGGACGGCGCCCGGCTGGTGGTGGTCGACGCGGCGATGGAGCAGAACCGCACCCGGGACTGGGTGATCACCAAGCTGGCGGTGCGCTCGGTCACCGGCAAGCTCGGGCGCCGCCGGGCGGTGCTGCAGCAGGTGGACTGGAACGACGTGGACGGGCTGTCGGCGACCGAGAACGGCCAGGGCGCGGACTCGCTGCTGGCGCTGCTGGCCGGGCTGCGGCCCGCCGATGTCGCGGCCCAGCTGCAGGACATGCCGGACAAGCGGCAGCAGGAGGTGGCCGAGGCCCTGGACGACGAGCGGCTGGCCGACGTGATGGAGGAGCTGCCCGAAGAGGACCAGATCAACATCATCAGCGGCCTGACCGACGAGCGCGCCGCGGACGTCCTCGAGCGCATGAACGACGACGACGCCGCCGACCTGCTGCGCGAGCTGCCCGCCGACGAGCAGGAGCGGCTGCTGGAGATCATGGAGCCGGAGGAGGCCGCTCCGGTCCGGCGGCTGATGACCTACGGCGAGTACACCGCCGGCGGCCTGATGACCTCCGAACCGGTGGTGCTGCTGCCCGACGCCACCGTGGCCGAGGCGTTGGCCCGGCTGCGCAATCCCGACCTGTCACCGGCGCTGGCGGCGCAGGTGTACGTGGTCCGACCGCCGCAGGCCACCCCGACCGGTCGCTACCTGGGCATGGCGCACATCCAGCGGCTGCTGCGCGAGCCGCCGTCGACCCTGGTGTCCGGGGCCATCGATGACGACATCGACCCGGTCAACCCCGAATCCACGCTGCAGCAGGTCACCCGGCACCTGGCCACGTACAACCTGGTCGCGGTGCCGGTGGTCGATGAGAACGACCGGTTGCTCGGCGCGGTCAGCGTCGACGACGTGATCGACCACCTGCTGCCCGAGGACTGGCGCGACCGGGACGAGCTGCCGGCCGACGCCGCGGTGACCAGGCGGCGGGCGCAATGACCCGACTCGCCGCCGCCCACCCCGGGACGTCCTCGTGAGCGAACCGCGCCGCCGGCTCGACCAGCCGAAGGCGCCCCGCGGGCTGCGCCGGCCGCGGATCTCAGCGGAGGCAGTGGGCTCGGCCGCCGAGACCATCGCCCGGTTCTTCGGCACCGCGCGCTACCTGACGTTGCAGACCCTGATCGTGATCGTGTGGATCGGGATCAACGCGGTGTGGGGGATCAACTACGCCCACCACAAGAACGGCAGCAAGCCGTTCGACCCCTATCCGTTCATCCTGCTGAACCTGGCCTTCTCGACCCAGGCCGCCTACGCCGCGCCGCTGATCCTGCTCGCCCAGAACCGGCAGGCCGACCGGGACCGCATCCAGGCCGAAGCCGACCGCGCCCGGGACGAGCGCACCATCGCCGACGCCGAGTACCTGGCCCGCGAGATCGCCGCCATCCGGATCGCGCTGGGCGACGTGGTCACCCGCGACTACCTGCGCTCGGAGCTGGCCCGGCTGGACCGTGGCCGGAGCGACGACCGGGAGGGCTGAGCCACCACCCGGGGCTGCCCGGCACCGAGGTCAGTGCCCGGCGCCCGCCGGCCGCTCGGCCGGCTCGATAACGATCTGCTGTTCGAGTTCCTTCAGCCGGTGGTAGTCGGCGTCGATCGCTTCCTCGCTCGGGCCGGCGA
>DASZEI010000273.1:0-4845 GCA_035940975.1 Jatrophihabitans sp.
CCGGTGCCCGCTCGGCGTGGCCAGCAGGGTTTGCGGGGCGCGCCGGGCTGGACCCACTTTATCCGCAGGTTGCTCTCGTCAAGGCGCTGTCTGCACGAACTCTCGCACGCCGCCGGCCGGTCCGCCGGCCCGTCTAGACTGGCCGGCGTGCATGCCAGCCCAGTCCGAGTCCTGCTGCTCGAACAGATCCACCCGGAGGCGGTGGAGCGGCTGCAGTCCGCGAACTTCGAGGTCACCAGCCTGGACCGGGCGCTGGACGAGGCGGAACTGATCGACGCCATCGCTGATGTGCACCTGCTCGGCATCCGGTCCAAGACCCAGGTCACCGACAAGGTGCTCAGCGCGGCCCGGCACCTGCTGGCCGTCGGCGCCTTCTGCATCGGCACGAACCAGATCGACCTGCCCTCGGCCACCCAGCACGGCGTGACGGTGTTCAACGCCCCGTTCTCCAACACCCGCAGCGTGGTCGAGCTGGCGATCGCCGAGCTGATCGCGCTGACCCGCCGGCTGACCCAGAAGAACGAGCTGATGCACGCCGGCGTCTGGGACAAGTCCGCCGCCGGCGCGCACGAGATCCGCGGCCGGACGCTGGGCATCGTGGGTTACGGCAACATCGGCACCCAGCTGTCGGTGCTGGCCGAGAACCTCGGGATGCGGGTGCTGTTCTACGACACCGCCGACCGGCTGTCGCTGGGCAATGCGCACCGCAGCGACAGCCTCAAGCAACTGCTGCACGACTCGGACGTGGTGAGCCTGCACGTCGACGGACGGCCGGAGAACAAGAACATCTTCGGTGCCGCCGAGTTCGCCGCGATGCGCGAGGGCAGCCTCTTCCTCAACCTGTCCCGAGGCTTCGTGGTCGACTACGCGGCCCTGCGCAAGGCCATCGAGGGCGGCCACATCGCCGGTGCCGCGGTGGACGTGTTCCCGGTCGAGCCCAAGGGCCGGGGCGATGAGTTCGTGTCCGAGCTGCGCGGGCTGTCGAACGTGATCCTGACGCCGCACATCGGCGGTTCCACCGAGGAGGCCCAGCAGGACATCGGCCAGTTCGTCGCCGCCAAGTTCGTGGACTTCGTCACCGAGGGTTCCACCGCGCTGTCGGTCAACATGCCGGGGCTCGGGCTGCCGCGCCGCAAGGACACCCTGCGGCTGGTGCACCTGCATCGCAACGTGCCGGGGGTGCTGGCCCGGGTCAACGGCATCCTGGCCGAGCACGAGGTCAACATCGAGGCCCAGCTGCTGGGGACGCGGGGCGATGTCGGCTACCTGGTCACCGACAGCGTCAGCGGCACCACCCAGGACATCGTGAACCAGATCCGCGCGATGCCTGAGACGATCCGGCTCCGCGTCCTGATCTGAGGTTCACCGAGCGCACCGGCACGCCCTTCGCGGCTGCGAGCGGCTCACAGCTGCGGGGCGACCTCGGCGGCGATCAGTTCCAGCTGGTCGAAGTCGGTCAGGTCCATCAGCTGCAGGTAGGCCCGGCTGGCGCCGGTCTCGGCGAACTCGCCCAGCTTGGCGACCACCTCGGTCGGGGTACCGACCAGCCCCTCGGCGCGCAGCTCGTCCAGGTCGCGTCCCAACACCTCGGCCCGCCGCCGCAGCTCCGCGTCGTTGCGGCCCACGCAGCTGACCTGGGCGACCGAGTAGGCCATCGAGGAGGCATCGCGGCCGGCCTCGGCGACCGCGGTGCGGACCCGGTCGAAGATCTGCCCGCTCTCCACGACCGGCCGGAAGGCGCTGTTGTACTCATCGGCGTGGGCGGCGGCCAGCGCCGCGGAGCGCTTGCGTCCCGCGCCGCCGAGGATGATCGGAACCCGGGGTTGCTGGACCGGCTTGGGCAGGGCCGGCGAGTCCTGCACCCGGTAGTGCTTGCCGGCGAAGTCGAAGCGCTGCCCGGCCGGCGCCTGCCAGAGGCCGTCGATGATCGCCAGCTGCTCGGCGAAGATGTCGTAGCGGGTCCCGACGTCGGGAAAGGCGATGCCGTAGGCGGTGTGCTCGGCCTCGAACCAGCCGGCCCCGAAACCCAGCTCCACCCGGCCGCCGCTCATCTGGTCCACCCCGGCGACGGTGATGGCCAGCGGCCCGGGATGCCGGAAGGTGGCCGGGCTCACCAGGGTGCCGAGCCGGACCCGGCTGGTGTCGCGGGCCAGGCCCGCCAGCGTCGTCCAGGCGTCGGTCGGTCCGGGCAGCCCGGACCCTTCACCCATCCGCAGGTAGTGATCGGAGCGGAAGAACCCCTCGAAACCGAGTGACTCGGTGGCCCGGGCCACCCGTAGCAAGTCCTCGTAGGTGGCGCCCTGCTGGGGTTCGGTGAAAACGCACAGCCGCATGTCCTCGAGGCTAGCGCTGCCCGCGACGAGCGGGTGCGGGCGGTCCATGCCGTTCGGGCGTCGACCCGGCGCTGCCGTTCCATCCCGGTGCGGGGCCGTTCCACCCGGTGCGGGCGTCCACGGCAAGGCCCGAGAAGGCGGGCCGGCCCGGCGCGGCGAAACTGACAGATCGGGCGAGTATCCGGTTTCGGGCCCGAATTACTTGCGACGCCTACTCGCCAGTAATACTCTTACGCTACTGACCAGTAACAAGGAGAACCACCCGATGGGCCACTACAAGAGCAACCTGCGTGACATCGAGTTCAACCTATTCGAGGTGCTCGGAACCGGCGACCGGCTGGGAACCGGGCCCTTCGCCGAGATTGACCCCGACACCGCCCGCGGGATCCTTGCCGAGGTCCGCACGCTTGCCGAAGGCCCGCTGGCCGAGTCCTACGTCGATGCCGACCGCAACCCGCCGGTGTTCGACCCGGCGACCCACTCGGTGACGATGCCGGCGTCCTTCAAGAAGTCCTACGCGGTCTGGCAGGACGCCGAATGGTGGCGGCTGGAGACGCTGCCCTCACTCGGCGGCACCCTGGCCCCCAGGTCGCTGATCTGGTCGATCGCCGAGCTGGTGCTGGGCGCCAACCCGGCGATCTGGATGTTCAACTGCGGCCCGGCCTTCGCCAACATCATCGACCAGCTCGGCACCGAGGAGCAGCGCAAGATCGGCCGGCTGATCATCGACAAGCGGTGGGGCGCCACCATGGTGCTGACCGAGCCCGATGCCGGCTCCGACGTCGGCGCCGGCCGCACCAAGGCGATCCGGCAGGACGACGGCAGCTGGCACATCGAGGGGGTCAAGCGCTTCATCACCTCGGGCGAGCACGACATGGCCGACAACATCATCCATTACGTGCTGGCCCGGCCGGAGGGCGCCGGCCCGGGCACCAAGGGCCTGTCGCTGTTCATCGTGCCGAAGTTCGACTTCGACTGGGACACCGGCGAGCTCGGCGCCCGCAACGGGGCGCTGGCGACCGGAGTCGAGCACAAGATGGGGCTGCGGGTCTCCACCACCTGCGAGCTGACCTTCGGCGAGCGGACGCCGGCGAAGGGCTGGCTGCTCGGCGAGGTGCACGACGGCATCGCCCAGATGTTCAAGGTCATCGAGCACGCCCGGATGATGGTCGGCACCAAGGCCTACTCGGAGCTGTCCGCCGGGTACCTGGCCGCCCTGGACTACGCCAAGACCCGGGTGCAGTCGGCGGACCTGACCCGGGCCGCCGACAAGACCGCGCCGCGGGTCACGATCATCCACCACCCCGACGTGCGCCGGCAGCTGATGCTGCAGAAGGCCTATGCCGAGGGCCTGCGGGCGGTCGCGCTCTACACCGCCAGCGTGCAGGACCGGATCCAGGTGGCCCAGTTCCAGGAGCGAGCCGACCTCGACCAGGTGCCGGCCGGTGGCCTCGCTGACGGCACCGCCGGGCGTTCGGCGCGGCAGGCCGACAGCGTCGACGAGCGGCTCAACGACCTGCTGCTGCCGATCGTCAAGGGCGTCGGCTCCGAGCGCTCCTACGAGCAGCTCGGCCAGGCGCTGCAGGTGTTCGGCGGATCGGGATTCCTGCAGGACTACCCGCTGGAGCAGTACATCCGGGACAACAAGATCGATTCGCTGTACGAGGGCACCACCGCGATCCAGGGCCAGGACTTCTTCTTCCGCAAGATCGTGCGGGACAAGGGCGTCGCGCTGGGCGCGCTGTCGGCCGAGATCCAGGGCTTCCTGGACTCGATCGCCGAGGAGGGCCGGCTCAAGGTCGAGCGCGAGGCGGTCGGCCGGGCACTGACCGAGGTCGGCACCATGGTCGCGGCGATGATCGCGCAGCTCACCTCGGCCCAGGACGACATCCGCAACGTCTACAAGGTCGGGCTGAACACCACCCGGCTGCTGATGTCCTGCGGCGATCTGGCGATCGGCTGGCTGCTGCTGCGGCAAGCCCAGGTCGCGCTGACCAAGCTGGACGGCAATCACTTCGGTGGAGCCTCCGGCGCCGCGGACAAGTCCTTCTACGAGGGCAAGCTCGCGGTCGCCCGGTTCTTCGCCACCACCGTGCTGCCCGAGCTGGTGGCGCGGCGCAAGGTGGTCGAGTCCACCGACAACGCGATCATGGACATCGCCGAGGACGCCTTCTAGCCGGTGCCGATGTCGCGGCAGGACGACGCCGGCAGAGGTGCGGAGCTGGTTGGTTAGGGTGGGCGGATGACGGCCGGCGCGGCGAACTGGATCCAGCTGCAGGGTGCGGTCAACGCCCGTGACGTCGGCGGCCTGCCGAGCGCCGGCGGTGGCGTGATCCGCTCCGGGGTGCTGATCCGCTCGGCCAGCCTGGGACACCTCACCGACGCCGACGTCAGCCACCTGGTGGGCGATCTCGGGGTGCGCCGGGTGGTGGACCTGCGCACCGACATCGAGGTCGACCGGGACGGCCCCGGCGCGCTGCACGCCCAGCCGGACGTGGTGATCCACCACCTG
>DASZEI010000274.1:0-2287 GCA_035940975.1 Jatrophihabitans sp.
AGAGCCCGCCGGCGTCCAGGGTGAACGTCGCGTTGGCCGTCATCGGGCCGTAGTGCCCGCCGTTGCCGGTGCGGGTGTCGGCGATCCGCCGGGGGTTCGGCAGGGTGACGAACCGGGCAGTAGCAGTGGGACTGAAGTAACCGACGATGTCGATCATCGCGTCGGTGCTGGCATAGCGGTTCTGCACCACGAACTTGCGGTTCACCAGCGGCACCGCGACCAGGTTGGACCGCGAGTACTGGCGGTAGTCGACCGAGGCGACCGCGGGCGAGGCGCTCGGGTAGGCGGTCAGGTAGCCGCCGGCGGTCTGGTTCAGCGCGGTCATGTTGACCACCGCCACGGTGGCGCCGGCCGGCACCCCGCCGGGAGCGGCATCCACCGTCACAGCCTGGTTGGGTGCCAGCTTCGCCACCTTCGAGATGCCGATCGGAGTCCGGGTGTCCAGCAGCCGGTGCGAGGGCAACGCCACGTAGCCCAGGCCGCCGGTGGCTGTCGGCGCCCCGAAGTAGCCGAGCACGGTGATCAGCGCGTGGGTCGGCGCCGCGGCGTTGCGCAGCAGGAACCCGTGGCTGGAGTTGAGCTTGACGATCGCGGTGACAGTGGCGTTGGCGTCCTTGCTGTTGAGGTTCAGGGTGGAGTTGCCGCTGAAGACCTTGCTGTACACCGACAGGTAGGTGCCGCCCTGGGCTCCGGTGCCGGACAGGCTGATCACCACGGAGGTGGCGGCTGCGGGCACCGCATTGGTGCCGGTGCTGGCCACCGGCACGGCCAGCGCGGTGCCAGGACCCAGCAACCCGGCCCGGACTCCGAGCCCGCTGCGGGTGTCGACGATCCGGTTGGGCGTCGCGAACGGGAAGTACTGCGATCCGGGCACGGCCTGGATGCCGGTGGTGGCGCCCAGTTGCAGCAGGCCGTAACCGGCGCTGTTGGTGGGCGGGTTGCCCTGCGGGCCGGCGCGCCGCTCGAGGAAGGCCTCGAGGTCCGAGGCGTCCATCGTCGGGTTGGCGGCGGCGACCAGGGCTGCCGCGCCGGCCACGTGCGGCGCCGCGGCCGAGGTGCCGTAGAAGCCGGTGGTGCCCGGAATCACGTTGCCCTGGTCGTCGAACTGCGAGGACTCCTCCTCGCTGATGTTGGAGGAGACGCCGTCGAAGCCGAGCAGGTCGGGCTTGACCCGGCCGTCGACGGTCGGACCGCGCGAGGAGAACGGCTCCAGGCTGTTGTCGCCGCGGTACGCGGCACCCACCGCCAGCGCCCACGGCGAACTGGCCGGCTCCAGCACGCTGCCGCCGGCCGCCCGCGCCGGGTCCTCACCGCTGAGGAAGGACGGGTAGACGTCGCCGCCGTAGTACAGGTTGTAGTGCAGCGCCGGGGCGCTGGCACCGATCAGCACCACCATGTCGAAGAACCGGATGCCGCCGGTGTAGCCGAGATCGGTCGAGATGTTGCTGATGTCCATCTCTAGCACCGGCGGCTCACCCGGAGCGTGGTCGAGGAACCGGGTGTCGCCGATCTGGGCGTTGTTGTCGTCGTACTCGGTGACCGCCAACGTCACCGGCAGCGAGGATGCCGGCCACTGGTCCCAGCTCAGCACCACGTTGCCGGTGTAGTCCGCGTCCAGTGCGACCTCGTCGGCCTGGCTGGCAGTGCTCTGCAGGTCCACGAACTGGTCGCCGTTGGCATCGACCAGGCTTCCCGACCAGTGGTCCTGGGCGCCGTTGCCGCTGGACTGGATCCACAGCACGCCGGCCTCGCGGGCCGTCTTGACCGCCCGCTCGGAGGAAGTGGACGGGCCGAAGCCGTCACCGCGGGTCTCGGCGGTGAAAGCCAGCGAGCTGTTCACGATCCTGACCCCGGCGGCGACCACCTGGCTGGCCGCCGCGGAGAAGCCGACGTTGTCGTCGATGCAGTACAGGTAGAGGGTGGCCCGCGGCGCCATCTGGTGCACCACCTCGCTGACCGCGGTGCCATGGGCGGTCACGCTGTCGTCGGCGCACTGGTCCTGGCCGGCCGGATAGACCACGCTCACCGGGTTGCCGGTCACCGGGTCGTCGAAGTTGCCGGCGGTGATCTCGGCCTGCAGGTCCTTGAAGCCGACGTCGACGATGCCCACCTTGACGCCGAGGCCGCCCTGACCGACGCCGCCAGTGGCGACATCGCCGCTGGTCGCCCAGTTCTGGGCGCCGGAGGCAGCGACGCCCTCACTCGTGCTCTGCGGCATCGCCCGGACGGCCGGAACGACGGTGCTGACACCGGGCTGGCCGGCCAGGCTGCGCAGCCTGGCCGGCGC
>DASZEI010000275.1:0-8318 GCA_035940975.1 Jatrophihabitans sp.
TGCGGGCTTCAATAGCAAAAGCGTTCAGCAATGCCTGGGCAGTACCTCTGTGCGAGGCCGCGAACACCTCGATGCCGAGGAGTACCAAGACCAGCCCGGTGGCACCCGGAGGAACGCCGTAGTCACCCGTTGCCACGTCGCTGAGGCAGTCGCTGAAAGCGTTCAAGTTGCGCCCGTAGTAACTGGGGAAGTCCAGAGCCGAGGCCAGCTTGCGGTGCATGTCATCGGTACCCGCCCACGCAGCAGCATCGAGGGTCACGACGTGATAGCCATGCCCAGCCAGCCGATCAGTCACCTCCCGAAGCAGGGCGGGGCTCCAGAACATCGTGACGAAGGTGTTGTGGACAAGCCTGAAGTCGAAGGGGTGCGAGAACGGGGCGTCCGGCTCCCAGGCGGCCATGATCGAGAACATATACGCTCGAAGCCAGGGCTCACACGCGAATATGCGCTTCCTGCACGAGCCGCCGATCGAGACGATGAGTCAGCCAGCTTGCGGTAGAGGCTGCCACGACCGACGCGGGCAACCTGACTAGTCCTAAATACGACCCTGATTCACCCCTGTACTTGCGAATCGAGGCGTCTTAAGAGTCGGTACTCGACTCTGACGTCTTGCGAGTCGACGGACGCGTCCGCGTTCCTCAACAGCGCGTCAAGTTCGGCGCCAACCGCGGCGACCTCAGCCGATCCGGACGGGCATCGACTTGGCGGCGTTGACGAAATTCGATTCCAGCCGAACCACCGGGCCGGTCAGTTCCAGCCGTGCCAGGTGCGGGCGGATGGCGGTCAGCAGCGCGGTCAGTTCCAACCGGGCCAGGTGCGCGCCGAGGCAGAAGTGCGGGCCGATGCCGAAGGACAGATGCGGGTTGGGGTCCCGGCTGAGATCGAGCCGCTGCGGATCGGGAAACACCGCGGCGTCCCGGTTTGCCGAGATGTAGAACAGCACCACCTTTTCACCCTCGGCGATCGGCTGCCCGCACAGCTCGGTGTCGTGGGTGGCGGTACGGCGGAACTGCATGATCGGGGTGATCCAGCGCAGCAGTTCCTCGACCGCGCTCGGCACCGGCGCGCTACCGGACACCAACCGGTCCCGCTCGTCCGGGTAGCCGGCCAGTGCCTGTACCGAGCCCGCGATCAGGTGCCGGGTGGTCTCGTTGCCGGCCACCACCAGCAGCAGCCAGAAGTTGCAGAACTCCCGGTCCGAGAGCCGCTCGCCGTCGACTTCGGCGTTGGCCAGCAAGCTGATCAGGTCGTCCGTCGGGTGCTCGCGGCGTTGCTGGGCCAGCAGTAGCGCGTACTGGAACGCCTCGCCCATGGTGGTCCGGTAGGCGTCGACATCACCGCCGCCGTACTCGGGATCGTCGAAGCCGACCAGGTGGTTGCTCCATCGGTACAGCCGGTGCCGGTCCTCGGCAGGCATGCCCAGCAGGTCCGACAGCACCAGCAGCGGCAGCTCGCTGGCCAGGTCGGTGACCGCGTCGAAGTCCCCGGCCCGCACCACCTTCTCGACCAGCGCCTCGGCGTGCCCGGTGATGCTGCCGGTCAGCTCGCGCACCGCCCGTGGCGTGAACACCGAGGTCACCAGCTTGCGGATCCGGCCGTGCTGCGGGGCATCCATGTTCACCAGCAGCTGCCTGGTCTGGCGCAGGTCACCGGGCGTGCGCGGATCGGCGAGGAAGACTCCTTTGGCGCTCGAGGAGAAGTCCGCCGGGCGACGAGAGGCCGACAGCACCGCCTCGTGCGTGGTCGCCGCCCAGAAACCCGAGCCCTGGGCCGCGATCCGCCCGCTGCTGCTGTGCCGCCACAGCAGCGGCTCGGGCACCCAGGCCACCGGCTCGTGCTCGCGCCGCCGGGCGAACTCGGCGTGCGGCACGCCCGCGGCGTAGGTGCCGGGATGGGCGATGTCAGGACGCGGCGCGGCGGCTGGATTCTGCAGGCTCGGCGAGGTCATCGGGGTGCCCTCTCGTTGATGGAAGATCCGGCCACGGCCGCGGGCGACCCGGCAAGAGCCGCGGGCGATCCGGAAACGCTCGCCGAGGACCTGGCCAGCGCCGAATAGGACTCCCGCAGCGGCTGCTTGCGGATCTTGCCGGTCGGCTCGCGCGGCAGCTCGTCGACGAGATGGTAGGCCCGTGGCGACTTGAAGCCGGCCAGCGAGCGGCGGCAGTGCCGGTCGAGCTCGCCGGCCAGGTCCGCGGGCGGGTCCGGTTCGGCGACCACGATGGCGACCACCCGCTCGCCGAACTCGTCATCGGGCACGCCGATCACAGCCGCGTCACGCACCGCCGGATGGTCCAGCAATACCGCCTCCACCTCGGCCGGGTACACGTTCACCCCGCCGGACACGATCAGATCCTGCGCCCGGCCGGTGAGGTAGAGAAAGCCCGCCTCGTCCAGGTGGCCCACCTCGCCGTAGGTGAAGGTGTCCGACCCCAGGTAGGCCGAGCGGGTCTTGTCCGGCTCGTTGTGGTAGCGAAACCGCTCGCCGGTGCGCCGGCGCACGAAGATCCGTCCCGAGCTCCCCGCCGGTACCGGGTTGCCGTCCTCGCCGACTATCACGATCTCGCCCGGCGGCACCGCGCGCCCGACGCTGCCCGGCCGGCGAAGCCAGTCCTCGGAGCCGATCAGGGTCACCACACCGCCCTCGGTGGCGCCGTAGTACTCCACCAGGATCGGCCCCCACCAGGCGATCATCTCCCGCTTGACCTCCGCCGGGCACGGCCCGCCACCGTGCCAGACCCGGCGCAGGCTGGCGCCGGAGAAGGCTGCCCGAACCGCCGGATCGACCCGCAGCAACCGGATGAACTGGGTGGGCACCAGATGGATCGCGGTGATCTGCTCGCGATCGATGATCCGCAGGGTGGCCACCGGGTCGAAGGACGGCCGGATCACCAGCACCGAACCTTGCAGCAATCCCAGCAACGCGAAGAACAGCTGCGAGGAGTGGTACCACGGGCCGTCCAGCAGCACCCGGCCACGGGCCGGCACCCCCAGCACCACCCGGGCGTAGTCGGCCAGCCGGGCCACCCGCGAGAACGGCGCGTCCACCACGAACAATCCGTTGACCACGCCCTTGGGTGCGCCGGTGGTGCCCGAGGTGTAGAGCATCGTCGAGCCACAGCGCTGCCCCGCGGGCTCGGCCGGATCCGCCGCGGCCAGCAGCGGTTCCACCGCGTCGCAGCCGGCCAGCTGCCGCTGACCGAGCACCAACAGCTCGGTGCAGCCTGGTGCCGAAGAAGCGGCCGCCGCGGCCGCCACCGCGAAGGCGGGCTCCACGACCAGTGCGCGGCTGCCCGAATCGCTGAGGATGTAGCCGATCTCGGGCTCGGTCAGGTGCCAGTTGATCGGCACCACCGTCACGCCGGTATGCAGGCAGGCCAGCAGCACCTCGAAGGTCTCGCGCCGGTTGCCCAGCACGCAGGCCAGCCGATCACCCGAGCCGAGGCCGCGGCTGGTCAGCAGGTCGATCCACCGGTTGACCCGCCCGCCCAGCCGGCTCCAGCTCAGCGTGTCGCTGTCGTCCACGATCGCGGGCGCGTCGCCGTCGTGGTCGATGTGGTCCTTCAGCAGCGTGGCCATCGGCCGGACCACTCCTTTCCCAACCTTGGGTGCAACCGGCTACTCGAGCAGATCAGGCTGGGCTCGCACGATGTCGGCGTACAGCGGGCGGAAGTTGAACCGCCCCATACCGGGGCTGCCCATCGTCTCGGCAGTCGCTCGGGCCACCTGGTCAGAGATCGGCACCGGCGAGCCGGCGGCCTCGGCCAGCAGTTGCACCTGGCAGGACCGGTCCATGCTGATGAACCACCAGGCCGCCTCCTGCACCGAGCCGCCGACGGTGAGCAGGCCGTGGTTGCGCAGGATCACCGCCTTAGCGCCGCCGAGCCGTTCGGCGATCCGCTTGCCCTCCTCCGAATCGAGCACCACGCCCTCGAAGCCGTCGAACAGCTCGTGGTCGCCGTAGAAGGCACAGGCGTCCTGGGTCAGCGGGTCCAGCCGCCGGCCCAGGGTGGCCCAGGCCCGGCCGTAGACCGAGTGGGTGTGCACGGCGGCCACCACGTCCGGCCGGGCCGCGTGGATCTGGGAGTGGATGGTGAATCCGGCCGGGTTGACGCTGCCGGAGCCGGAGACCACCTGGCCGTCGGAGTCGACCAGCAGCAGGTCGCTGACCCGGACCTGGCCGAAATGCATGCCGAACGGGTTTATCCAGAACCGCTCGGGGTATTGCGGATCACGGGCGGTGATGTGACCGCCCGCGCCGTCGTCGAAGCCGAACCTGGCGAACAGCCGCAGCGCCGCGGCCAGCCGCTGCTGGCGGTAGCGGCGTTCCTCTTCCACCGTGCGCGGTACCCGGGGGGCACTCACCCGCAGCCGCCGGCCGAGTCCAGGTCGTAGGAGCGGCCGGCGGCCAGCAGCTCGTGTGGAATGCCGTACCAGGGATTGTCGCTGTCCCCGGCGATCGGCACGTCGTGCCGGTCGGCCAGGTCGGTGCCGGCCGGCCGCTCCGCGCCGTGTCCAGTGCCGGTGTCGGTGTCGGTCATCAGATTCCTCCTTATGCCGCGGGTTGCCAGACGCTGAGAAAGGCATCCATCCGGTCCAGCCCCCAGAACCGGTGGGGTCCGAACTTCACGTACGGAATGCCGAAGACGTCGTCGAGATAGGCCTGGTAGAGACAGCCCACCGCCTCCGCGCGGATCTCCGGATCGTCGGCGGCCAGCACCGCCAGGTCTGGGTTCAAGCCTGCCTGCTCGGCCGCCGCCCGGACCACCTCCGGCGTGCAGATGTCATCGCCGCGTCCCCACCGCGCCTCGGTGATGGCGTCGTAGAACTGCCATTCCCGGCCCAGGTGCCGCGCCTGCAACCAGGCCAGGTGCGGCAGTTCCCACCACGAGTCGACGTCCACCGGCCAGGCCATCGCGATGTCGCGCTGCTGGGCCAGCCGCTTGGTGTCCATCAGCATGTACAGGTGCTTGGCGCGGCTCATCTGCACGTAGTGGAACTCCCCGCCCCGCTCGGCGAGTGCGGCGTTGGTGCGCTCGTCGGGATCCCAGTACGGAACGCAGTCCATCACCTCGCTGAGGTTCGGCGCCACCTCGCGCAGCCGCTGGACGGTCAGCCAGCTGTACGGGCTGCGCAGCGAGAAGTACAGCCGCGGCCGGCGGACCCGGCTCACGGCCGGCCACCGGTCAGGGCGCGGACCACCTCGTCGTCCAGGGTCGCCATGCCACCGGCACCCTCGCCGGCCGCGATTGCGTAGCCGTGCAGGATCTGCGCGGTGGCAACCCGAATCAGCTCGTCGCCGCGCTGGACGTAGCAGTCCATCCGGCCGTCGAAGATCACCCCGCGCAGGATGTCCACCACGGTGAAGACGGTGTGGATGGTCTCCTCCATGTGGGCCGCCTCGATCAGCTGCACCCGGGCCCGCGACACCACCGGGATCCAGGACCGCTCGTTGAGTAGCCGGCCGACCGAGATGCCGCGATCGGCCAGGAACCGGTCGACCACCTCCTCCAGGGTCCGGACGTAGCCCGAATGCTGGACCCGGTCGGAGAAGTGGCAGTAGAAGTACGGCGCCCGCCAGGACCACAGGAACGAGCCGGGCTCGGCGGTCAGCACCGACTCCGCCGACTCGCCCTCGGCCAGCCGGCGGCGGGCCGGCTCGGTCACGGTGCTCGCCTCGGCCAGATCGCCGACCTCGATCCCGGCCAGCCGGTCCGGTGCCGGCCGGTGCTCGGGGGCGGTCTGCTCGCGCACCAGCGCAACCTTGACCTTGCCGCGCAGGATGGTGACCTCGGCGCCGTCGCGAACCACCGACAGCGTCACGGCAAGCTTGTCGCCGCGGCCCGGGCTGACCTGCGCGCACACCTCGTCGTCGATCTCCAGCACGGCCGGCAACTGCACCGAGCAGTCGACGATCTCGAAACCCAGGCCGTGCTCCAGGTACAGGTCCCTGGCGCTGCTGCCCTGGTCGCGCAGCCACTGCAGCAGGCCCTGCTCGACGAGGTACATGAAGTGCTTGAAGCCGATCCAGGTACGGATGTTGGCGCCCTCATAGGCCGGTCGGCCGTGCAGCACGCTCGGTTCGGCAAGGGTGGTCTGCGTCATCGGAATTTCCCTACTGTGCTGGGTGAGGTGTGACCGGCCCGGACGAACTCAGCGACCTGGGCCGCGACCCCGCTGGCATGCCGGATATGGCAGAAGTGGTCATAGGCGTCGGTGATCCGGACCTCCGAACCCGGAATCCGGGTGGCCAGGGCGTTGGCGCCATTGCGCGACAGCGTCGGATCGGCGCCGCCGGCGACCAGCAGGGTGGGCACCACGATCTGCTCCAGGGTCAGATCCGAGCTGGCGATGTACTGCTGGAACACGGTGAGGAAACCGGACGGCCCGACCCGCTCCAGCGCCATGTCCATCATCTTTTCCAGCACCGCCGGGTCGATCAGGCCGGCGCGCTCGCCCATCCGGGCCCGCAGGCCGTCCCGGATGTGCTCGACGAAGGTGGTCCGGGCCCGGTCGAACATCCGCCAGGTGACCGGGTACTTGGGCTGGCGGTAGACCGGGCAGACCAGGGCCGCCGCCGGCCCCGGCCGCGGATCGAGCGCGCACAGCAGGGTGAGGGTGGCGTTCGCGCCGAAGGAGTGCGCGACCATCACGTCGGGCCGGGCGTCGAGCAGGTCCAGCGCGTCGCCCAGCCACTCGCCGGCGGCCCGGGTCAGCCACCGGTAGTCGTTGCCGGGCCGCCAGGGCAGGTCCAGCGCCACCAGCCGCCAGTCCGGGTTCAGCTCGGCGGCCATCGGCTGCCAGGAAGTCCAGGAGTCCTCCAGGCCGTGCGCCAGCACGATCAGCGGTCCGCCGGGCACCCCCGGCGCCAGCGTGTGCGCGGCCAGCCTGGTGCCGCTCATGACCGGCTCCCGGCGGTGCCGAGCAGGACCTGGCGGGACGGCCGGCCGGTGCCCCGGACGCCGACCTGCCGGTGCCCCTCGGCTGCCAGCTCGGCGGCCAGGGCCAGCGCCACCACGTCCTGCGCGCCGTAGAAGTCGCCCCAGTGCCGGGCCGGGTCGAAGCCGCCCGGACCGATCGTGCTGTCGGTGTCGAGCGCCCGGGCATCGGCTACCCGGGCATCGTCCACCTGGGCATCGTCTACCCGGGCATCGTCGGACAGCTGGACCGCCAGCCGACGCCGGCCCGACGGCCCGGTGCCGTTCTCCGGGCGGCCCTGCTCCAGCACCAGGCAGGCCGCGCCGGCCCGCAAGGCCGGCCGGTCCGATCCGGCGCCGAACAGCTCGGTAGCGACCGGGTCGGCAGGCTCCACGCCGACCAGCACCACCCGGTCGGCCCGGCCGGCTCGCAGCAGCAGCACGGCCAGAGCCAGCCCGTCCAGGCCGGCACCGGCGCCCGAGCAGATCATCAGGTTCGCCGCGCCGAAACCGAACCACAGCGCGACGGTGCTGGCGATGACGTTGCTGGAGACGTTCGGCGCGTCCAGCACGCTGACCGCCGAGCCGCCCTCGGTGTCGATGGTGCGGGTCACCCGGGCCACCGTCTCGACGTTGCCGAGATTGCTAGCGACCACCACCGCGGTGCCGGGAGCCGCCGGCCAGCCGGGCCGCTGACCGGCCGGCACGCCGAAGGCGCGGTGCACCGCACAGAGCGCCAGCCGGGTGGCCGGCTCCTTGTAGAGCATCCCCTTGCGGCCCAGCACCGTCGCCGCCTGATCCGGCGGGGCGGCCGGCTGCCGGGCCCAGTCGCCGAGCGGGCCGAACCGCTCGGTGAGCGCCGGCTCGATATCGAGGTCCGGCAGGTGCAGGCTCCAGGCGGTGGCCACCACCGATGCTGCGGCGTTCACACCGCCTCCAGCAACGTCACGGCATTGACGCCGCCGAAGCCGAAGGCGTTGACCTGCACCAGATTCGGCCGCAGCGTTACCGGCGACCCGAGCGCGAACCGCAGCCCGTCGCCCTCGGCCAGCAGGGCGCGCAGTCCGGTGATCGGCGGCACCACCCCACCGGCGAGGCAGCGCAACGCCACGTCGAGGTTGACCAGCGACGCGCTGCCCGAGGTGTGGCCGGTCGAACCCTTGACCGCGGTCAGCAGCGGATTCCCGCCGGCCCCGAGCAGCACCTTGCGCAGCGCCTCGCTCTCGGCCGAGTCGTTGAGGGCGGTGCCGGTGCCGTGCGCCACCACCAGGTCCACCGCAGCCGGGTCCCGGCCGGCTCGGTCGAAGGCGTCGCGCATCGAGCGGCTGATCCCCTCGATGTCGGGCGCGGTCTCGTGGTGGGCGTCGCAGGACAACCCGGTCGCCGCCAGCCGGCCCAGCGCCG
>DASZEI010000276.1:0-21128 GCA_035940975.1 Jatrophihabitans sp.
TGGTGGCCGTCGAGGTGGCGTAGCGCAGCGGCATCAGGCCGAACCGCCGGACGATCACGTCCCAGACCAGCAGGTTGGTGCCGTTGGCGGCCAGCGGATGCACCGGGCCCAGCTGGCGCAGCGAACGGTCCGGACGGATCAGCATGGCCTCGGCGGACAGCGGCTCCAATACCACGCCCTTGTCGAAGACCCGGTTGACCGGCTTCCAGACCACCAGGCCGACGGCGGTGTCGGTCGCCATCCGGGTGCCCGCCGGCAGGTCATGCGAGCCCCCGACCGGCCGGCCGGCCGCGTCGTAGCGGCGCACCGCGAAGTTCCGCAGGTCCGGCGGGCCGGTGGCGCTCGGGCTGGCCGAGGGGGTCGGGCTGGCCGTTGCGGTGGCCGGCGTGCTCGGGATCAGCCGGCCCGGCTCGGTCATACCGGTTTCGACCAGCACCGCGGCCGGCCCGGTCGCTGCCGGGATCACCGCATCGGCCGGTCCGAGGTCCTGGACGGCCAGGTTGGGGCGCACCGCGTAGGCCCGCTGGCGCCCGTCCAGGGCGGCCAGCACCACGGACAGGCCGCGCCCGGTCATCACCGACAGCGGCCGGGCGGCCGCCGGTAGCGGAACCCGGCGCACGCTGTGCGACAGGCGCGACTCCACCACGCCGGCCCGGATCACCAGCAGCGCCGGCACCGTGGCCGGCACCGTCGGGCTGCCGCTCACCCCGACCGAGGTGCCGCTGGGCCGGGAGGACGGTTGCGGCTCGCCGTGCGCGATCAGGACGACGGCCAGCACCAGCAGCAGCGCAACCCCGAAACCGGGAGAGCTGGTCCACTGCGGCAGCCGGGGTAGCGAACGGGTCATCGGCAGTGGTCGCTGGAGGATGGCCGCTAGGAGATCAGCGAGGCTTCGTTGTCCGCCGATGCGGGGAACGAGATCTCGACCCGCAGGCCGCCGGCGGGCTGGGCGGCGGCTGAGATCGATCCGTTGTGGGCGTCCACGATGGCCCGGACGATGGACAGCCCCAGGCCCGCACCTCGCTGGCCGGTACGCGCCCGGCCGCCCCGGCGGAAGGCGTCGAAGAGCCCGTCGACCTCTTCCGGCTGGACCGGCACGCCGCTGTTGAGCACCATGATCCGCGACAGCCGGTCGGGCCCGGTCCCGACCGACTCGGTCTTGATCTGCACCCAGCCGCCCGGCACGTTGTAGCGGACCGCGTTCTCCACCAGGTTGCCGATCACCCGCTCCAGCAGCCGGGGATCGCCGGTGGTACGGACCGGCTCACCCTCGGCGGTGATGGTGATCCCCCGGGTGACCGCCTCCGCCTTGGCCGCCGCGACCGCGTTCGGGATCAGCTCGTTCAGCGTCACCACCTCGGTCAGCTCCAGGCTCTGCCCCTCACGGCCCTGCAGCCGGGCCAGCGCCAGCAGGGCGTCGACCAGCTTCTGGGCGCGGTTGGTAGCCTCGCGGACCACCTCGCCCATCCGCCGCAGCTCGTCCGGCGGGGCGTTCGGGTCGGACAGGGTCACGTCCAGCTCGGTCTGGATCACCGCCAGCGGCGTTCGCAGCTCGTGGCTGGCGTTGGCGACGAACCGGCGCTGGCTGCCGAACGCCGCATCCAGCCGGGCGAGCATCTCGTCGAAGGTGTCGGCCAGCTCCCGCAGCTCGTCGTCCGGGCCGCCCAGGCCGATCCGCTCGCTGAGCGTCTTGGTCGACAGCTGCTTGGCGGTGGCGGTGATCCGGGCCACCGGGCGCAGCGCCTGGCGGGCCAGCAGGTAGCCGCCGATCGAGCCGATCAGGACGATCACCCCGAAGTACAGCAGCCCGTCCCTGAGCAGGTAGTGCAGCGCGCCGGTGCGCATCAGCGAGCGCGCCTCGGACGGGTTCCAGGTGGTCTTGCCGCCGGTGGCGTTGTCGATGATGGTGACCTCGCCCGGATTGGGCGGCAGCGCGATCTGGCTCAGCGCCCGGTCCAGCAGGATGTAGGACGTGGCCAGCAGTGCAGCGCCGATCAGCAGCACCAGAGCGCCATACAGCAGCGCCATCCGGATCCGCAGCGACGGCTGCACCAGTCTCACTGGTCGGTCGAACCTCCAGACTCATCGTCCTCGGCGGACGCGGTGACCAGGGTGGGGTCCACTCGGTAGCCTGACCCCACCACCGTCTCGATGACGGGCGGCTCGCCGAGCTTACGGCGCAGGGTCATCATCGTGACCCGCACGGTGGTCGTGAACGGGTCGGCGTGTTCGTCCCAGACCCGGTCGAGCAGCTCCTCACTGGAAACAACGACCCCGGCGGCCGAGAGCAACGTCTCCAGGACGCCGAACTCCTTGCGGGTCAGGTCGACGTTGCGGCCGGATCGGGTGACGGTGCGCTTGGACGGATCCAGCACCAGGTCGCCGGCCTGCAGCACCGGCGGAGCGGCCGGCGTCGCGCGGCGTCCGAGTGCCCGCACCCGGGCCACCAGCTCGGCGAAGGCGAACGGTTTGGCCAGGTAGTCGTCGGCCCCGAGGGCCAGGCCCTCCACCTTGTCCTCGATCGAACCGCTGGCCGTCAGCATGATCACCCGGGTCAGCACGCCCTCGTCGGTGAGCGAGCGACAGATCTCGTCGCCGCTCTTGCCCGGCAGGTCCCGGTCGAGCACCACCACGTCGTAGCGGGTGGTGGTCGCCTTGGTGAAGCCCTCGTCGCCGTCATAGGCGACGTCGACCGCCATTCCTTCTCGCCGCAGACCGCGGACTACCGCATCCGCCAGCTGGGTCTCGTCTTCAACCACAAGTACGCGCACGCTGTCTCCGCCTTCTGGGTGACCTCGACTTCGCGTCGAGGTCGCAAGTAATGAGCAACGATCTCACGAAGAGCAAGTACCCGGGGGCAGGAGGTCAATCTAGTCGGCGGTCGGTGTCCTGAACGGGTGGCTGACCGGTGGAAAAGAATTCGCCGCCGCCGCCCGGAGGCCGGTCCGCGCGGCCCAGCACGGCCGCCGCGAACTCGATCGCCCGCCGGGAAATGCCCTGTGGGCTCAGGCCGATCCTGGCCCGCACCTCGGCCACCTTCCCGTGTTCGAGGAACTCGACCGGTATGCCGATCTCGCGGGTGGCGACGGCCAGCCCCTGCTCGCCGAGGTACTGGGCGAAGCGCGAACCGGCGCCGTTGACGCTCACGCCGTCCTCGACGGTGATCAACACGCCGGCCTGGGCGGCGAAGTCCGCCAGCGCCGGGGGCACCGGGGTGACCCAGCGCGGGTCGATGACCCGGACGGTGTAGCCAGCTTCGCCGATCCGCTCGGCAGCGTCCAGGACGTCCGGGGCCATCGCGCCCACCGAGACCAGCAGCACGTCCACCGGGCCGCTGGCGGTCTCGGCCAGCACGTCGATGCCGGCCACCGAGCGCAGCGCCACGATGTCGGCGCCCAGCGGGGTCTTGGGGTAGCGCAGCACCGAGGGCGCGTCGCCGATCGCCAGGCACTCGAGCAGCGCCGCCCGCAGCGTCGGCCCGTCGCGCGGCACTGCCAGATGGATGCCGGGCACGATGCCGAGCATCGCGAGGTCCCACATCCCGTGGTGGCTGGCGCCGTCCTCCCCGGTCACCCCGGCCCGGTCCAGCACCAGGGTGACGCCGGCCTTGTGCAGCGCGACGTCCATCAGCAGCTGGTCGAAGGCCCGGTTGAGGAAGGTGGCGTACAGCGCGATCACCGGGTGCAGGCCGGCCGCGGCCATCCCGGCGGCCGAGGTGAGGGCGTGCTGCTCGGCGATGCCGACGTCGAAGCAGCGGTGCGGGAACTCGGCCGCGAACGCGCCGAGGCCCACCGGGTCCAGCATCGCGGCGGTGATCGCCACCACGTCATCGCGGACTGCCCCGATCCGGACCATCTCGTCGGAGAACACCCCGGACCAGGTCTGGCCGCCCTTGCTGACGAACTCGCCGGTCTCGGGGTCGAAGGCGCCACCGCCGTGCATGTGGTCGGCCAGGTGGTTCTCGGCCGGGGCGTAGCCGTAGCCCTTGCGGGTCACGCAGTGCACCAGCACCGGGCCCGCGAACTGCCTGGCCAGGGTGAAGGCGTGCTCCAGGGCGGCCAGGTCGTGCCCGTCCACCGGGCCCATGTATTTCAGGCCCAGATCCTCGAACATGCCCTGCGGGGCGAGCAGGTCCTTCATCCCCCGCTTGAGCCCGTGCAGCGCGCCGTACAGCGGTGCGCCGACCACCGGCGTGCGGCCCAGGGTGTCCTTGACGTTGCCCAGTATCCGCTCGTAGCCCGGCCGCAGCCGCAAGCCCGCCAGGTGCTCGGCCAGGCCGCCGATCGTGGGCGAGTAGGACCGGCCGTTGTCGTTGACCACGATCACCACCGGCCGGTCCGAGGCGGCGATGTTGTTCAGCGCCTCCCAGCACATCCCACCGGTGAGCGCGCCGTCCCCTACCACCGCGACCACCGGCCGCCGGTCACCTCGCACGTCGAAGGCCTTGGCCAGGCCGTCGGCGTAGGACAGCGCCGTGGAGGCATGGGAGTTCTCGATCCAGTCGTGCTCGCTCTCGGCACGGCTGGGATAGCCGGACAGGCCCCGGCTCTGGCGCAGGCTGGGGAACCTGGGGTGCCGGCCGGTGACGATCTTGTGCACGTAGCTCTGGTGGCCGGTGTCGAACAGGATCGGTTCGGTCGGCGAGTCGAACACCCGGTGCAGGGCCAGGGTCAGCTCGACCGCGCCGAGGTTGGGCCCCAGGTGGCCACCGGTACGCGAGACGTTGCGCACCAGGAAGTCGCGGATCTCGATGGCCAGTGAGGCCAGTTCCTCGCCGGTGAGCTGGCGCAGGTCAGCGGGGCAGGAGATCCGGCTCAGAACGAGGCTCACAGGGCCTTAGCCTACTTGCAACGTGCCGTCTTGGTCGGCGGCATCGCCCGGTGTGCCGCCGTCGACGAGGCCGGCTGGAGATGGTCGGCAGCCGCTCGTCACCGGCCCGGCGGTTCGAGTTCGGCGCCGGCCGAGCCATCCGGCCGCAGCACCGCGATGCACTCCACGTGATGGGTCATCGGGAACGCGTCGAAGGCCGACAGCTCCTCCAGCCGCCAGCCGGCGTCCATCGCGAGCCGAACATCGCGGGCAAGTGCTGCCGGATCGCAGGCCACGTAGACGACCACCCGGGGCTCGGCCGCCAGGATCGCGGCGATCACCTCCCGGCCGGCACCGCTGCGCGGCGGGTCCAGCACCACGATGTCGGGACCATCGGCCCGGCCCGGCCCACCCGGCTCGCCCGGCTGGCCCAACTCGGCGGCGACCGCCGCGATCGAGGAGGCGCTGACCGTGACGCGCCGGACGCCGGCCCAGGGCAGGTCGGCCAGGTTGGACCCGGCGTCGGTGACGGCGGCCGGCTCGGACTCCAGGCCCACCACCCTGCCGGTGGCCGTCACCGCTGAGGCCAGCGCCGCGGTGAACAGGCCCGAGCCGGCGTACAGGTCGAGCACCCGCTCGCCCGGCCGCGGGTCCGCCGCCCGCAGCACCGTCTCGGTGAACACCTCGGCGGCCCGCGGATGGGTCTGCCAGAAGCCGGCCGCATGCACGGTGAACCGGCGGCCGGCGACGGTGTAGCGCAGCGCCGGCGGCCCGGACAGCTGCTCGGTGCTCAGCACCGGACGGACCGCCCGCCGCCGGTCGCCAGCACCGCGCCGGTGCCGCGCGGGGCGTTGCCGGTGGGCCAGTTCCACCACCTCGCCGCGGTCATCGACTGCCACCTCGAGCTCGGCCAACCCCGGCCAGTCCGACTGCAGCGCCCGCGCGTCGCCCACGCCGGGAGCGCCGATCGGGCAGTGGCTGAGCGGCACCACGGCGTGCGAGCGGTGCGCGCGCAGCCCCAGCTCACCGCCCGGGCCGACGGCGAACCGGACCCGGCGACGCCAGCCGAGCCCGTCGCCGTCGTCCAGCGGCTGCACGCTCACCGTCCGCTGCAAGCCCGCCAGCCGGCTCAGCTGCTCGGCCACCACCGCCGCCTTCAGGGCGCGTTGGGCGGGCAGCGAGACGTGCTGGAAGTCGCAGCCGCCGCAGCCGCCGGGATGGGCGTACGGGCAGCGCCGCCGGACCCGGTCGGGTGAGGGCTGCAGGATCTCGACGGCGTCGGCCCGGCAGAACGAGCCGCCACGGTCCTCGGTCACCTCGGCGAGCACCGTCTCGCCGGGCAGGGCGTGCCGCAGGAAGATCACCCGGCCGTCGTGGCGGGCCACGCAGTGCCCGCCGTGCGCGATCGGGCCGACCAGCAGCTCCAGGCGGCGGCCCAGCCAGCTGTCGGTCGCGGCCCGGGCCGGCTGCTGGTTCGACCGCCGGTCCACCGGGACAGCCTATGCAGTTCCGTCCGGCTCCGGCACTCACTCGCGCAGTGCGGTACGCAGTGATTACGGCCGGGAAGTGTGTAGCGTCCCGAGAGTGCACATCGTCGTCATGGGATGCGGACGGGTCGGATCCACCCTCGCGCATCACCTGCAGCGCCTGAACCACAGCGTTGCCGTCATCGACCAGGACCCGACCGCGTTCCGGCGACTCGGAGACCACTTCAACGGCAAGACGATCGCCGGGGTGGGCTTCGACCGCGACACGCTGGTCGCGGCCGGCATCGAGAACGCCGACGCCTTCGCGGCCGTCTCCAGCGGCGACAACTCCAACATCATCGCCGCCCGGGTCGCCCGGGAGACCTTCGGCATCGGCCATGTGGTGGCCCGGATCTATGACCCGCTGCGTGCCGAGGTCTACGAACGCCTCGGAATTCCGACCATCGCCACCGTGCCCTGGACGGCCGGGCGGCTGTTGAAGAACCTGCTGGGCGGCACCATCGACGAGGAGTGGCGCGACCCCACCGGCCAGGTCGTGATGCTGCACGTGGTGCTGGCCGAGGCCTGGATCGGCCGGAAGCTGACAAGTTTCGAAGAGGCCACCGGCTGCCGGGTCGCGCTGATCAGCCGGTTCGGCAAGGGCGAGCTGCCCACCCCGTTCACCGTGGTGCAGGCCGGCGACGAGCTGCACGTCACGGCCACCGACGATCTCACCGAAGGCATCCGGACCGCCGCGACGGACGGCCCCCCAGGAGGGCACCACTGATGCGAATCGCCATTGCCGGAGCCGGCGCGGTGGGCCGCTCGATCGCCCGCGAACTGCTGGCCAACGGCCACCACGTGATGCTGATCGACAAGGACGCCAAGAAGGTCCGCCCGGAGCGGATCGAGGGGGCGCAATGGGTGCAGGCCGACGCCTGCGAGCTGTCCAGCCTGGAGGACGCCGAGTTGCAGGAGTACGAGGTGGTGATCAGCGCCACCGGCGACGACAAGGTGAACCTGGTGGTCTCGCTGCTGGCCAAGACCGAGTTCTCGGTGCGACGGGTGGTGGCCCGGATCAACCACCCCGCCAACGAATGGCTGTTCAACGAGTCCTGGGGGGTTGACGTCGCGGTGTCGACCCCGAGAGTGCTGGCCGCCCTGGTCGAGGAGGCCGTCTCGGTCGGCGACGTGGTGCGGCTGTTCACCCTGCGCGAGGGTCAGGCCAACCTGATCGAGGTCACCCTGCCGGTCGGCGCGCCGTGCGCCGGGGTGCCGCTGCGCGACGTCCAGTTCCCCTCGGACGCGGCGATGGTGGCGATCATCCGCGGCTCCCGGGTCATCGTGCCGACCCCGGACGAGCCGCTGGAACCGGGAGACGAGCTGCTATTCGTCGCCCTTCCGGAGGCTGAGCCCGCCATCCGGCGCGCCGTCTGCGCCGCGTAGCCCGTCCGCGCCGCTTAGCCCAGCTGGTCGGGACCCCGGCGGCTCGGGCTCGGTCGGTCCCGGCGGCTCGGGCTCGGTAGGCCCCGGCGTCTGCGGCGATCCCGTCGCTTGCGGCCCTAGCGGCTGCGGCGGCCCTAGCGTCACCGGCGGCCCTAGCGTCACCGGCGGTGCGAGCGTTGCCGGTGATGGGAGCGTGGCGCGCAGTCCGAGCCGGTGCCGGGCCCGCCGGACCACCCAGAACACCACGGCCACCACAGCCAGGTACAGCGGCAGCCCCATCACCAGCTTGGCCACCGCCAGCAGCCCGGTGCGGTTCTCCTGGAACAGGCTCAGCTGCACCACCGCCCGGGCCAGGAACATCGCCAGCACGGCCGCGGTGGCCACGTCATAGGCCCGGCGCAGCTCGCGCAGCTTGTGCCAGCGTTGCCCCGGCGGCAGCGGCGAGGGGTCCAGGTACTCCCAGATCACCCCGACCAGCGGTCGCCGGACCAGCAGCGACACCGCGAACAGCCCCGCATACCCGAAGGCCGCGACGATGCCGAGCAGGAAGAAACCGCGGGCCTGACCGGTCCGGGCGGCGATGGCCGCGGCGATCGCCACGCTGAACAGCCCGGTCACCGCCTGCTGCACCGGCTGGCGGCGCGCCAGCCGGTAGCCGGCGACCAGCACTCCGGCGGCCACCGCCGCGATGATCGCGGCCCGCAACCCGGTTACGGCGTTGACGAGCACGAAGACCACCAGTGGGACGGCGGCCGCGATCGTTCCCGACCAGCCACCCATCGAGTCCAGGATCTGTTGGCGGGTACGGTCGCGCAGCTCCTCCGGCGGCGAGGTCACCGGCTAGCCGTCCTGCGGCTCAGCGGCCTCGGCGGCTGCCGCCAGCTGGTCGGCGGCCTCCTTGGGCAGCTGCAGCGGAACCGGTTCGCGCACCGGCAGCGGGTCGTTGCCGCGGACCACCACCACGCCGCGGAAGGCGTCCAGGAACGGCCGGGCCTGCTCGTCGTCCATCGCCGGCGCACCGGCCAACATGGCGCGCAGGAACCAGCGCGGGCCGTCCACACCCAGGAACCGGACCGGCGTGAGGCCACCGGGTACCGGCAGCCGGCCGGCCAGCTCGGTACCGAACTCGCCGTCCTGCTCCGACACCGTGCCACCCTGGGACGAGAGCGAGGCCTTGATCTCGGCACGGATCTCGTCCCAGATGCCGTCCTTCCTGGGTGCGGCGAACACGCCGAGCTGCATCTGGCCGGTCGGGTTGAGCATGGTCACGCCCACCACCTGGCCGTCCTCGCCGACCTCGACCCGGACTTCCAGGCCGGAATCGACCGGCACTCGCAGCGCCCCCAGGTCGAGCCGCTCGCCGTCACCGGTGGGGCTGTCGGCGATGTCATAGGGCCCGGTGGTCGGCGCGTTCTCGTGCGACCGCTTGGTTTCCCATGGCGGGGTGGCATCGAGCTTGGACTGCTCGGTGCGCTTCTCCTTGCGCCGAAGCGCCATTACTGATCGTCTCCTCTGTTGTCCGGCGCCGGCGCGCCACCGGCCAGCGCCCCGGCTCCCCCTGTCGAGCCGTGCCCGGCCGCGCCGCGGGCTGAGTCGGGCAGCCGTTCCACCGCCTCGAAGCGGGCCTGCTCGACCCGCTGGATGACCAGCTGCGCGATCCGGTCGCCCCGGCGCAGCTCGACGGCATGGTCGCGATCGTGGTTGACGACGATGACTTTGATCTCGCCACGGTAGCCCGAATCGATGGTGCCCGGCGCGTTGACCATGCCCAGGCCGGTCCGCCATGCCAGGCCGGACCGGGGCTGGACGAATCCGGCGTAGCCGGCGGGCAGCGCGATAGCCAGGCCGGTGGGCAGCAGCGCCCGCTCGCCGGGCTGCAACCGGACGTCGACCATGGTGCACAGGTCGGCACCGGCATCGCCTTCGACGGCGTAACTGGGCAGCGGCGCGTCCGGGTGCAGCCGTTGAACCTTGACCTGCAGCGGGCCGGGTGCCGGCGACGGGCCGGGTGCCGGCAGCGGGCCGGGTACCGGCGACGGGCCGGGTGCCGGCAGTGGGCGGGACGGTCGCAACAGCCCGGAGTCCGGCGCGGCGGGTGCTTGCGCCGCGGCTGCTTGCGCGCCGGCTGCGCCGCTGCGCGGTCCGATGGTCACAGCGCCAAAGGCTACCCTCGTCCGGTGATGGCGCCCTCGACCCACCAGGCCCGGCAGGCCGGGTACTTCGAGCGGCTGCGGACGCCGTGGTGGTGGTATCTGGGCGCGGTCGCGGTGTCGCTGCTGCTCGGTCTGGAGTTCGCGGTGGCCGTTTCCGGCTGGGTGGCCTTGGTGCCGTTCGCGATCCTGCTGCCGGCCAGCCTGCTGGTCGTCGGGCGGCTCTCCTCGGGCAGCCTCGCCCTGGACGGCAGCACCCTGCGAGCCGGTGCGCGCAGCGTGGCGCTGGCTGACATCGAGCGCGCGATCGACCTCAGCGCCGCCGAACTGCGCCGGCTGGTCGGCCGGCACGGTGACCCGCTCGCGTTCACCTACATCCGGTCCTGGATCGGGCCAGGTGTGCAGCTGGTGCTGCGACCACCGGCCGACCGCGAGCCGGCCCAGCCAGCGCGGGCCCGTTCGGAGCAGGTTGGTTCGGAGCAGGCCGGTTCAGAACTGGTGCCTTCAGAACTGGCGCCTCCAGAATCGGCCGAACGCTATCCCGAGCCGTACTGGGTGGTGTCCACCCGGCATCCTGACCGGCTGCTGGCCGCCCTGCACGCCGCCGTCCCGGCTACCCGGTCGAGCCGTCCCCCGGCCGGCTGAAGCCGAGCCGTCCACCGCACCACCGGTCCCGAACAGGAGCTTCGCGAAGTGTCGCTCGGACGTTTCGAAGGTCAGGTGGCCCTGGTCACCGGCGCCAGCCGGGGAATCGGCTTCGCGGTCGCGCAGCGGTTGGTGTCCGAGGGTGCCCGGGTGTGCATCACCGCCCGCAAGCAACCGGCGCTGGAAGCGGCGGTTGCCGAGCTGGGCGGTGCCGAGCGGGCGATCTTCGCCGCCGGCTCCGGTGATGACCCGGGTCACCAGCAGGCGGCGGTGCAGGCCACCATGACGGCCTTCGGCCGGCTGGACGTCCTGGTCAACAACACCGGCATCAATCCCTCGTTCGGCCCGCTGCTGGAGATCGAGGACGGGCTGGCTCGCAAGATGTTCGAGGTGAACGTGCTCTCGGCACTCGGCTGGACCAGGCTGGCGCACCGCGCGTGGCTCGCCGAGCACGGCGGCGCGGTGGTCAACATCGCCTCGGTGGCCGGCCTCGGCGTCTCACCCGGCATCGCGTTCTACGGCATCACCAAGGCCGCGCTGATCAACCTGACCAGGCAGTTGGCGGTCGAACTCGCACCCGGGGTCCGGGTCAACGCGGTGGCACCGGCGGTGGTGAAGACCAGATTCGCCGAGGCGCTCTACGCCGCCAACGAGGAAGCGGTCGCGGCCGGCTACCTGCTCAAGCGACTCGGTGAGCCGGCCGACATCGGCGCCGCGGTGGCCTACCTGGCCTCGGCCGATGCCGCCTGGACAACCGGCCAGACGCTGGTGATCGACGGCGGCATGATCGGCGGCCTCTGAGGCTGCCCGAGCGCCTCGGCATTCCGGGCGGCCGCCTCAGACCTGGCGGAACCAGCGCTCCTCGCTGAGCCCGCGCAATTCGGCCAGCAGCGTCTCGCCGAGCGCCTTGGTGGCCCGGCGGTTGACCTCGGCACCGGCGACCGCGCCGGCCAGGAACGGCGCCAGGCTGGTGGTGCTGCGGCCGATCCTGCGCAGTACCTGGCTACGCAGCTCCCGCTTGGCGGCGGCACCGAAGGCCGCGCTCAGCCCGGCGCCGCCCAGCTGGGGCGAGATCGCGCGGCGCCGCACCCACGACATCAGGTAGGCGCTGGCCCGCTCGGAGACGCTGCCCTGGGCCGGTCGCCCGAGCAACTCGTGCAGCTCGGCGACCAGCTTCAACTCGACCGCCGTGACGGCCAGCATCTCGGCAGCCAGCTGGACCGGAGCCGCCAGCAGCATCGGCGGACTGAGGAATTCCACGGCCGCCAGCCCGCCGGCGGCGGCGCCCAGGGCGGCCGTGGTCTTCGTGGCCTGCCGGATCAACCGCTCGGCGATCTCGATGTCGCTCTGGCCGGGGTGCTGGTGCCGCAGCGCCTGGACGTCGCGGGCCGGGACCCGCGGCGCCAGCTCGACGATCAGGTCGGCCAGCCACCGTCCGGCGGCCACCGCCCGGATGCCCGAGGCCTTGGCACTGCGGGTCAGCGCGGGGATCAGGGCCGCCAGCGCTTTCTGGCGGCTGCGCCGGTCCGCGCCTTCGCTTTCCGGCGCCGCCGCCCGGGCTATCAGGTCGGCAATCTCGTCATCGGCCATGCCTCACCCTCCCATGCCCGAAGCGGGCACGCCTACGCCCGAGGCGGGCACGCCTACCCCGGACGCGGGCGCGCGGAAGCACAGCCGGCCATTCCACGGATGAGGCCGGCTGTGACAGCGCGATCCAGCGATCAGGCGCAGTCCCGGCAGATCGGCTGACCGTTCTTCTCACGGGCAAGCCGGCTGCGGTGATGCACCAGGAAACAGCTGGAACAGGTGAATTCGTCGTCCTGCTTGGGCAGCACCCGAACGGTGAGCTCCTCACCCGACACGCTGGACAGGTCTGCCCCGGGCAGCTCCAGCGACTCGGCCAGCTCGGTCTCATCGACATCGATCGATCCCGACTGCGCCTCGGCCCGGCGAGCCTTCAGCTCTTCGAGTGAGTCCTCGTTCAGTTCATCCACATCGCCCCTGCGAGGGGCGTCGTAATCGGTGGCCACTACCTGTCAACTCCTTGATCAATCCAATGCGCACGATCCGGCTGTCTGGACCACCGGTGGCGGACAGCGCCCCCGCTTGGCGCGGAACCGTATCGCGTCACGCGTGCGCTCCAACGACCGGGCAGGCCTCACCATTCCCGATGCTGATCCGGCTAGGCTGGCGGCTCAGATAACGGCTCGCGAGCAGGAGGTGAATTGCCCAGTATGCCCACTGCGACCCGACGCCGTCCACTGCCCGCGTTGGCCTTCCTGCTCGCCCTGAGCATCCTGACCGGCATCGTCTGGTGGCGGGTGCTGCACCGCTCCGAGGAGAGCCTGGCGACCGGGACTCCGACCGCCTCGCAGTCTGCCCGGTGCACGCCGGGGGCCAGGGCGGTCCGGCTGCCGAACCCGGCCTCGGTGACCGTGGTGGTGCTCAACGGCGCGGGCCGGGACCAGCTGGCCAACCGGGTCACCAGCCAGCTCAAGAGCCGCGGGTTCACCGTCGGCACGCCCGGCCGCCCCGGTGCGACCCTGCTCAGCTATTACCTGCCCGGTGCCAAGCTGGTACCGGCGAGCCGCCGCGACGCCAGGATCGAGGTCCTGCTCGGTTCCGGCTTCCGGTCGCTGGCCACTGCCGACACGGTCAAGCGGGCCGTTGCCAGCGCCGGCAAGACCTGCTGAGAACCGGCGCCCTCGCCCTGCGGGTCAGCCGATGTCGGCCACTCCGAGCGTGCTGAGCAGCTCGAAGAACTCCTCGGCCCGCTCGGGATGTGCCCCGGCGACCAGGTCGGTGCCGGCCGGCCGGCCGCGTAGTCCCGAGGTGGCCACGCCGGCCTCGGTGGCGATCAGCAGCCCGGCCGCGAAATCCCACTCGCCCAGCGGCCCTTCGTAGTACAGGTCCACCCACCCGGCTGCCAGCGCACAGAGGTCCAGCGCTGCCGAGCCCAGCCGGCGCAGGTTGCCGACCCGGGCCAGCAGCTCCCCCGCCGCCTTGCCCTGGCGCGCCCGGCGGGCCTGGTCGTAGCTGAAGCCGGTGGCCACCACCGCCTGTTCGAGCGGCACCGATCGGGGCCCGGTCAGCCGCCGGTCGCCGAGAAAGGCGCCGTGGCCCTCGGCCGCCCGGAACACATCTCCCGACGCCGGGTTGAGCACGCATCCGGCCACTGTCCGACCCTCGACCTGGGCCGCGATCGAGACCGCGAACTGCGGCAGGCCGAGCAGGTAGTTCACGGTGCCGTCGATCGGGTCCAGCACCCAGCGCACCAGCGAGTCGGCCTGCTCCACCGCGCCGCCTTCCTCGCCGAGGATCGAATCGGCCGGGCGCAGCTGGGCCAGCGCCGAGCGCAGGAACTCCTCGACCGCATGGTCGGCGTCGGTGACCACGTCGGTGACCGAACTCTTGGTACTGACCGACAGGCCGGCTTCCTGGTGGCGCATCATCAGCGCACCGGCCCGGCCGGCGAGTTCCACGGCGATGTCGGCCAGCCGCACCGGATCGGGTGGCGAGCTGGCGGTGGTTGCGTTGTCGGTCATCTGCCGCCTTCGCTCATCAATCGGACCCTCGGCCGTCCACAGCCTGGCATCGTCTGAGGACCCCGGAGCCGAGTGCCGATATGGTGAAGATAGCCACCCTAGCCAGCGGAGGAACCATGACCGCGCCAGTGTCAGACCAGCCCACGACCCAGCTCGATGCGGCGTTCGGCGTCGACATCGGCGGCAGCGGCATCAAGGGCGCTGTCGTAGATACCGTGACAGGGGAACTGAGAACCCAGCGGGTCCGGATTCCGACCCCCAAGCCGTCCACCCCGGACAACGTGGCCGAGGTGGTGGTGCAGCTGGTCACCCGGGCCAACTGGACGGGGCCGGTCGGAGCCACCTTCCCGGCGGTGATCAAGAGCGGGGTGGCGAGGTCGGCGGCCAACGTCGACCCGTCCTGGATCGGCACCGACGTCGACGCGGTGTTCTCCAAGGCCACCGGCCTGGAGGTCACCGTTCTCAACGACGCCGACGCGGCGGGCCTGGCCGAAGTCCGCTTCGGCGCTGCCCGGGGCGTCTCGGGCGTGGTGATCCTGCTGACCTTCGGCACCGGGATCGGCAGCGGCATCTTCCTCAACGGCCGGCTGGTGCCCAACTCCGAGCTCGGGCACCTCGAACTCGACGGCCATGACGCCGAGTCGCGGGCGGCGGCCTCGGTCAAGGACAAGCAGAAGATGTCGTACAAGCAGTGGGCCAAGCGGGTCCAGGCCTACATGGCGCACGTCGAGCGGCTGTTCTCCCCCGACCTGTTCATCGTGGGTGGCGGGGTCAGCAAGGACGCCGATCGGTGGCTGCCGCTGCTGAAGTTGCAGACACCGGTGCGGCCGGCCCAGTTGCTCAACAACGCCGGAATCGTGGGTGCGGCGATGGCGGCTGCTGAGCGCTGAATCGACCCACTCTGGCTACAATGAAGCGCGCGGGCATGGCACCAATGAAGGCATCGACATCGCGGCGTTCGATTCGATGAACCCCAGCGGCTGGCTGACCCCACTTCCCGCACACCGCGGTCCCGTCGGGTCCGCCACAGATACATGTGATCGCTGTATGAGAGGGCGTCCGTGGTTCCCAGCGAATCTTTCGAGCAGCCGCAGGTCAGCGCTGCTGCGACGGCGAGCCGTGCGGTGACGAAGAGCGTCGCCGCACCGGCCAAGAAGGCGCCCGCCAAGAAGGCGCCCGCGAAGAAGGCGCCGGCCAAGAAGGCAGCCGCGAAGGACACGCCGGCCGACGGGGCCGGTCCGGCGCTGGCCGACGACGCCGCGCTCGACGCCGAGCCGACCGACATCCCGGCCGACATCGAGCTGGAAGAGATCCCGATCGACGTCGAGGCAGACGCCGAGACCGAGGACCCCGTCGAGCCGCCGGAGGCGGAGTCCTCGGAGTTCACCTGGGACGAGGAGGAGTCCGAGGCGTTGCGGCAGGCCCGCAAGGACGCCGAGATGACCGCCTCGGCCGACTCCGTGCGTGCCTACCTCAAGCAGATCGGCAAGGTCGCGCTGCTCAACGCCGAGGAGGAGGTCGATCTCGCCAAGCGGATCGAGGCCGGCCTGTACGCCTCCGAGCGGTTGCGCCAACTGGAGGTGGCCGGTGACAAGCTGCCGCTGCAGCAGCGCCGGGACCTGAACTGGATCGTGCGGGACGGCGAGCGCGCCAAGAACCACCTGCTCGAAGCCAACCTGCGGCTGGTGGTGTCGCTGGCCAAGCGCTACACCGGGCGCGGGATGGCGTTCCTGGACCTCATCCAGGAAGGCAACCTGGGCCTGATCCGGGCGGTCGAGAAGTACGACTACACCAAGGGCTACAAGTTCTCCACCTACGCCACCTGGTGGATCCGGCAGGCGATCACCCGGGCGATGGCCGACCAGGCCCGCACCATCCGGATCCCGGTGCACATGGTCGAGGTGATCAACAAGCTCGGCCGCATCCAGCGTGAGCTGCTGCAGGACCTCGGCCGCGAGCCGACGCCGGAGGAGCTCGCCAAGGAAATGGACATCACCCCGGACAAGGTGCTGGAGATCCAGCAGTACGCCCGGGAGCCGATCTCGCTCGACCAGACCATCGGCGACGAGGGCGACAGCCAGCTCGGTGACTTCATCGAGGACTCCGAGGCGGTAGTGGCGGTGGACGCGGTGTCGTTCACGCTGCTGCAGGACCAGCTGCAGTCGGTGCTGCACACCCTGTCCGAGCGCGAGGCCGGCGTGGTGAAGCTGCGGTTCGGGCTCACCGACGGCCAGCCGCGCACCCTGGACGAGATCGGCCAGGTGTACGGGGTGACCCGCGAGCGGATCCGCCAGATCGAGTCCAAGACCATGTCGAAGCTGCGCCACCCGTCCCGCTCGCAGGTGCTACGCGACTACCTCGACTGAGGTTGGCGGAGCGGGCGGCGAGCCGCTCGTTTCCGAGCCCGATCGACGAGGTCAGACGGCCTCGAACGCCTCTTGACATAGGCCATAAGACGGTATCTATTGGCCTAGAACGTACTACGGCGTTCCCCTTCAAAACGGAGCAACCAATGTCAGCAGACTTCATTTCCGAACCACCCGCCGAGGGCCTGTTCGAGGCTCCCGAGGCCGAGCCGGCCGCCCCCGCGGACGCCGACTTGCTGGCCTCGCTGATCCTGCACGAGAAGCCCCAGGTATCGGACAGCACCCACGAGTGATGCCGGGAGCCGGCACGCACGCCGGTAACGCGCCCGCCGCGGCGCAGCTGTCCGATCAGTGGAAGCGCTGGATAGTGGACAACGCCGTCGCGGGCGTGTCGGTGGCCGAGATCGGCGCCGAACTCGTTCGGCGGGGCCTGCCGCCCGAGCAGGCCGCGGACCCGTTGCGGCTCGTCGGTGCTGACTTCCTGCTCGAGCAGGTGCTGCGGCCCGAACGCAGCCTGCGGCGCAAGTACGAGCAGCTGCTGGGCGATTTCAGCAAGCTGGATGCCATGTCCGGCACCGAGCTGCCCGAGCGGCACGATATTTCGGGCGAGGAGTTCTTCGACTCGTTCTACCTGCGTAACCGGCCGGTGGTGCTGCGCGGGATCGCTGCCGGCTCCGGGCTGCTCGACTGGAGCCCGGCCGTCCTGCGCGAGCAGTTCGGGACGCTCGAGGTGCAGGTGCAGACCGGACGGCGGGCCGAGCCGATCTGGGACGTCTTCCTGCGCGGCAAGACCAGCACCATGTCACTGGCCGACTACGTCGACCTCGTCCTCTCGGCCGGCGAGACGAACGAGTTCTACCTGACGGCCAATGAGAACTTCCTGGCCCACGACCACGACCAGCGGATCCTGGCCGACGTCGCGTTCGGCGACGCTCTGCTCGATGCCGACCGCCGGTACGAGGGGACGAACCTCTGGCTCGGGCCGGCCGGCACCGTGTCACCCCTGCACCGCGACCGGGTGAACGTGCTCAACGTGCAGACCGTCGGCAGCAAGCGCATCACCCTGATCGATTCCTGCCAGCTGCCCCGGGTCTACAACAAGCAGAGCTACTACAGCATGGTCGATGTCGAGCGACCCGACCTCGACCAGTTCCCCGACTTCACGGCAGTGCCTGTTCGATCGGCCGTCTTGCAGCCCGGCGACGCCGTCTTCATCCCGATCAACTGGTGGCACCACCTGCGCGCGCTGCAGGTCAGCGTGAGCATCACGTTCGTCAACTTCCGGCTCGACAACACCTTCGGCAATCGCAGCTTCGAAGCTGACTAGCTTCCGGGACGGTCGCCGGCTGCTCGTCCGCTTGCCGGTACCGAGGCGTCTTCGCCGCGGAACTCACAGGCCGAGGGGCAAGCCGGCCCACGACCGCCCCTGCCCGACCGGTAGTCGCGCGGATAGACCGGTGCCAAGTCCTTGCGGGCGCCTCACGGGAGTGCAGGTACGTTGATGTGCGTTGAATGTGAGCCAGATGTGGGCCATCGCGCCCGACGAGCTAACCGCCGGGGGTTTGAGACACCTCGGAAGCGTTCAGCTCGCTGACAGAAGGGGAAATTATGACACGTCACCGTCCCTCCGTTCGAAAGGGCGCCGTCGCGCTCCTGGCGGGCGGCACGCTCCTGCTCGGCGGGCTTGCGACCCTGCCGGCAAGCGCCGGTCCCGCACAGTCGGGTTGCGACACCCGGACCAACAACACCTACGCCAAAATCCTGGAGTGCGTCCGGCTCGAGGGCGTCCGCGAGCACCAGGCGGCGTTGCAGGCCATCGCCGACGCCCATGGCGGAACGCGGGCCGAGGGCACTTCCGGTTACGCGGCCAGCGTCGACTACGTGCTGGGTGTGCTGGCCGCCACCGGATGGGACGCCGAGAAGGTTCCGTTCTCCTACGAGGACACCGAGTCGCTGCTGCGCCAGCTCACCCCGGTGCAGGCGACCTATGAGACCGATGCCTTCACCGGCACCGGAGAGGGTGACGTCACCGGCAATGTCATTGCGGTGGACCTTGCCCTGACCGGAGCGCGGGCCAGCACCAGCGGTTGCGAGGCAGCCGACTTCGCCGGGCTCGACTTCTCCGGGCCGAACGACATCGCGCTGATCCAGCGCGGCGGCTGCAACTTCGCCGTCAAGGCGACGAATGCCGAAGCCGCCGGCGCGGAGGCCGTCATCATCTTCAACCAGGGTGACGCGAGCGCCGGCGACCGCTTCGGCCTCATCGTCGGCACGCTCGGCGGCGAGAACGTCGTCGACATCCCCGTCGTCGGCGCCAGCTTCGCGCAGGGCCAGGCCCTGGCCGCGGCGGGCTCGACGGCTCAGGTGAAGGTCGACTTCGTGACCCGTCACTCGTTCAACGTGATCGCCGAGCTGGCCGGGCGCAACGACGACAACGTCGTGATGGCCGGCGCCCACCTGGACTCGGTCCCGGCCGGTCCGGGCATCAACGACAACGGCAGCGGCTCCGCGGCACTGCTCGAGATAGCCCAGGCGATGTCCAAGCTCCGTCCCGAGAACACCGTGCGCTTCGCCTGGTGGGGTGCGGAGGAATTGGGACTGATCGGCTCGACGCAGTGGGTCGAGAGCCAGTCGCAGGCCGAGCTGGACCGGATCGCGCTGTACCTCAACTTCGACATGATCGGCTCGCCCAACTACATCTTCATGGTCTATGACGCCGACGAGTCGAGCTTCCAGGCACCGGCGGGTGTGACCATCCCGGAAGGGTCCGAAGCGATCGAGGAGGTCTTCGAGTCCTTCTACACGCTGCGCGGCGAGCCCTACGACGACACGCTGTTCAGCGGTCGCAGCGACTACCAGGCCTTCATCAACAACGGGATCCCGTCCAGTGGGCTGTTCACCGGGGCCGAGACGGTCAAGACCGAGGAGCAGGAGGCCATCTGGGGCGGCACCGCCGGTGAGCAGTTCGACCCGTGCTACCACCAGGCCTGCGACACCTACGCCAACAACAACGACCACGCCCTGGAGGTCAACACAGACGCGGTGGCGTTCGCGGTGATGACCTTCGCCTACTCCACCGAGGCCGTCAACGGCGTCCCCGGCGCCAAGGTTCCCGGCCACTTCGTCATCCCGGCACCGGCCGGGCCGGAACACACCTTCGCCGGACCGCTCGGTGGCGCCAGCGGGCACGACCACGGAGCCCAGGCTTCCTGAGCCGAAGCTTCCGCGAGCGCCCTCGTCACCTCAAGGTGGCGGGGGCGCTCGTGGTTTCTCGGAGTTGAGACGCAGGTGCTAGCAATTGCACCGCCGTCCCGCGATCCTGACATCAATGCCGCGGACCGCTCGGCCGCGCGGAAGGAGCCGCCGAAACGTGACGACCCCCGGTATTGACGTGGCGCTCGCGGATGCCCGGCGCCGTTTCATCGAGGCCAACCCGGCCAGCCAGGCGGCGCACGAGCAGGCGGCCGGCGCGATGCCCGGCGGCAACACGCGAAGCACGCTGTTCTTCACGCCGTTCCCGCTCACCATGACCGGGGGCGCCGGCTGCCGGATGACCGATCTTGACGGCCACACCTACCTCGACCTGCTCGGCGAGTACACCGCGGGCCTGTACGGGCACAACCATCCGGTCATCCGGCAGGCCATCGACGCGGCGCTGGACGGCGGCTGGAACTTCGGCGCCCGCGGCGTCAACGAGACCGCGCTCGCCGACCTGCTGTGCGCCCGCTTCCCGTCCGTGGAGCTGGTCCGCTTCACCAACTCCGGCACCGAGGCGAACCTGCTGGCGCTGGCCACCGCCACTCTGCACACCGGCCGCCGCTCGGTGCTGGTCTTCGACGGCGCCTACCACGGCTCGGTGCTGTCCTTCGGCGGTGGCGGCCTGCCGATCAACGTCCCGCACGCGTGGATCGTCGCAACCTTCAACGACCTTGCGGACACCGAACGGCTGATCCAGCAGCACGCCGCCGACCTCGCGGCCATCCTGGTCGAGCCGATGCTGGGCAGTGGCGGCTGTGTGCCGGCCGATCCGGCCTTCCTGGGCCTGCTGCGCCGCGGCGCCGACGACACCGGCGCAGTCCTGATCTTCGACGAGGTCATGACCTCGCGGATGTCGGTGGGCGGCATGCAGCACCGGCTGGGGATCACCCCGGACCTCACCACGCTCGGCAAGTACCTCGGCGGCGGCATGACCTTCGGCGCGTTCGGCGGCCGGCAGGACTTGATGTCGAGGTACGACCCGAGCGGTCCGGATGCGGTGCCGCATGCCGGAACGTTCAACAACAACGTGCTCAGCATGGCGGCCGGGTACGCCGGGCTGAGCCGGCTGTTTCCCGCCGAGGTGGTCGAGGCCTTGTTCCGGCGCGGCGAGAAATTGCGGGATGACCTCAACGCCCTCAGCGTCGCGGCCGGCGCCAGGCTGCAATGGACCGGGATGGGCAGCCTGCTCACCGCGCACTTCCAGACCCAGCCGATCCGGGCGGCTCGGGACATCCGCCCGGAGGCAGAGCTCCGCGAGCTGTTCCACCTCGACATGCTGGAGCGCGGCTGCTACCTCGCCCGGCGCGGCATGGTCGCGCTCAGCCTGGAGATCGGGGACGAGGAGTGCCGGGCGTTCCGCTCAGCGGTCGCAGAGTTCCTCAGGCAGCGGCACGCACTGCTCGAGCTCTGACCGCCAACCCCGCCACGTCCCACCGAGGCCGC
>DASZEI010000277.1:0-3119 GCA_035940975.1 Jatrophihabitans sp.
GAGGACTCGATCGTGCTGGCGCTCAACACCTCGGGACGGGCGGTGCTGTTCGCCGGCATCACGGTCTGCATCGCGCTGATGGGCTTGTGGGCGCTGGGCGTCAGCTTCCTGTACGGGGTGTCGCTGGGCACCGCCATCGGCGTGGCGCTGACCATGCTGGCCTCGCTGACCCTGCTGCCTGCCCTGCTCAGCTTCCTGGGGCTGAAGGTGCTGCCCCGGCGCCAGCGCCGGGAAGTCCGGGCCGGCACCTTCGACCTGAGCGAGCACCGGGACTTCTGGTACCGCTGGTCGCACCTGGTGGAGCGGCGCAAGCTCGCCCTGGGCGCCGCTGCGCTGATCGCGCTGGCGGTGCTGGCGGTCCCGTTCTTCTCGATGCGGCTGGGCTCCTCCGACCAGGGCAACGACCCGAAGGCCTCGACCACTCGCAAGGGTTACGACCTGATCGCGCAAGGTTTCGGCCCCGGCTACAACTCGGGGCTGCAACTGGTGGTCAGCGGCCCGGACGCAGCCGACCAGGAGTACCTGGGCCGGGTCAGCCAGCGCCTGGCCAGCGTTGCCGACGTCGCCCCGGCCAGCGTGCGCGCCTTCCCGGTCGGGCCGAACATCGCGCTGATCACCTTCAAGTCCACCACCTCACCGCAGGACGCCCGCACCACCGACCTGGTGAAGAAGCTGCGCGGCACGGTGCTGCCACCGCTGTACGCCGGCACCGGCAACCACATCTACGTCTATGGCATCACCGCGATCTTCGTCGACTTCGCCAAGGTGCTGTCGGCCAAGATGCCGCTGTTCTTCATCGCGGTGATCGGGCTGTCGTTCCTGCTGCTGCTGGTCGCCTTCCGCAGCGTGGTCATCCCGGTGACCGCGGCGGTGATGAACCTGCTGGCGGCCGCGGCATCCTTCGGCGTGATCGTGGCGATCTTCCAGTGGGGCTGGCTGTCCGAGGCGCTGGGCATCGGCGGCGGCGGCCCGATCGAGGCGTTCATCCCGGTGATGTTCTTCGCGATCCTGTTCGGCCTGTCGATGGACTACCAGGTGTTCCTGGTCAGCCGGATGCACGAGGAGTGGTTGCATACCCGCGACAACCGGCGCTCGATCACGGTCGGCCAGGGCGAGACCGGCGGCATCATCACCGCGGCCGCGATCATCATGATCGCCGTGTTCGGCGGATTCATCCTCGGTGACGTCCGGGTGATCAAGCTGTTCGGCATCGGGCTGGCCTCGGCGGTGTTCCTGGACGCCTTCGTGGTCCGGACCATCCTGGTGCCCTCGCTGATGCACCTGCTCGGCGATGCCAACTGGTACTTCCCGGCCTGGCTGGACCGGATCACGCCGCAGGTCTCGATCGAGGCCGCCGAGGAGACCGAGCAGGACCCGGCAGGTCCGGACGGCAACCGGCAACTGGCCAGCGTCTAGCTGAACCAACCGCGACTAGCTGAATTGAGCAGCGTCTTGCTGAACTGGCGGGGCGGGCTGGCGCTCAGGCGTCAGCCGACGGCCTCGAGCACGTCGTCGGAAACCTCGAAGTTGGCGTAGACGTTCTGCACGTCGTCGGAGTCCTCGAGCGCGTCGATCAGCTTGAACACCTTGCGGGCGCCGTCCTCGTCCAGCGGCACCTGGACGCTCGGCAGGAACGAGGAGTCGGCCGAGTCGTAGTCGATGCCGGCGTCCTGCAGCGCGGTCCGCACCGCCACCAGGTCGGTCGCCTCGCTGATCACCTCGAACTCGTCGCCGAGGTCGTTGACCTCCTCAGCGCCTGCCTCCAGCACCGCGGCGAGCACATCGTCCTCCGGGAGACCGTTCTTGGGGACGATCACCACGCCCTTGCGGGTGAACAGGTAGGACACCGAGCCGGGATCGGCCATGTTGCCGCCGTTGCGGGTCATGGCGGTCCGCACCTCGCTGGCCGCCCGGTTGCGGTTGTCGGTCAGGCACTCGATCAGCACCGCCACGCCGGACGGGCCGTAACCCTCGTACATGATGGTCTGCCAGTCAGCACCGCCGGCCTCGGCACCGGAGCCGCGCTTGACGGCCCGCTCGATGTTGTCCAGCGGCACCGAGGTCTTGCGTGCCTTCTGGATCGCGTCGTAGAGCGTCGGATTGCCGTTCGGGTCACCGCCACCGGTCCGGGCCGCGACCTCGATGTTCTTGATCAGCTTGGCGAACATCTTGCCGCGCTTGGCGTCGACGACAGCCTTCTTGTGCTTCGTGGTAGCCCACTTGGAATGGCCGCTCATATCACTGATCACCTTTGCTCTTCGCGCGAGCGCTCATCGCGCGTTCGCTCCGCTCCTCGGCGCCGGGGCGCCTGCGATGCTCACTCACTGCTCACCCTCGCTCGTCGCGGGCGGCTGCTTCGGCCTCCCGCACCATCTTCAGGAAGTACCCATGCACTCGCGCGTCACCGGTGAGCTCAGGGTGGAAAGACGTGGCCAGCAGGTGCTGCTGGCGAATCCCCACGATTCTACCCGCCGCCGGTCCGGCCTCCACCCGGGCGAGCACCTGGGCGTCCGGGCCGACCTCCTCGACCCAGGGCGCCCGGATGAATACCGCGGTCATCGGGCCACCGGAGACGCCCTCGACCGATACCGGCTCCTCGAAGGACTCCACCTGCCGGCCGAAGGCGTTGCGCCGGACCGTCATGTCGATGCCGCCGAAGGTGTCCTGGTCGGCGGTGCCGTCCAGGATCCGGTCGGCCAGCAGGATCATCCCGGCGCACGACCCGTAGGTCGGCAGGCCCTCGGCGATCCGCTTGTGCAGCGGCTCGAACAGCTCGAAGGAATGGGCCAGCTTGGCGATGGTGGTCGACTCGCCGCCCGGTATCACCAGCCCGTCCACGGCCTCGAGTTCGGATCGGCGCCGGACCGGCAGTGCCTCGGCGCCGACCGAACGCAGCGCGGCCAGGTGTTCGCGGACGTCGCCCTGCAGCGCCAGTACGCCGATCAGCGGCCGCGAATCACTCACTCGCTATCGGCCGGCGGTGGACCGCGCCGGCAGCACGAGGCTTGCCAGCAGCTCGTCGGTGACCGCCGCGATCTGGGCGACTGCCGCGTCGAACGCCTCGTGGTTGGCCTTGGACGGGCTGCGCATGCCGGCCACCTTGCGGACGTACTGCAGAG
>DASZEI010000278.1:0-2475 GCA_035940975.1 Jatrophihabitans sp.
GCTGCCGAACGTCACCTTCCTTCAGGGGCGCGACATCGTCGGGCTGCAGGCCAGCAAGGACCGCACCGAGGTGACCGGCGTGCGGGTCCGGCCGACCGCGGACACCGATCCCGAGGCTGCGGAGGAAGTCCTTCGGGCCGACCTGGTCGTCGACGCGACCGGCCGCGGCTCGCGCACCCCGCTGTGGCTGGAAGATCTCGGGTACCCGCCGGTCGAGGAGACCAGCAAGAAGATCGGCCTCGGCTACGTCACCCAGCACTACCGGTTCAAGGGTGACCCGCTCGACGGTGACCTCGCCATCATTCCGGTCGCCTCGCCCGCGCTGCCCCGTGGCGCCATCTTCACCAAGACCGACGGCGGCAACTTCGAACTGTCGGCCTACGGCATGCTCGGCGATCACCCGCCGACCGATCAGGCCGGCTTCTTCCAATTCGTGAAGTCGCTGGCGGTGCCCGACATCTACCAGGCCGTCACGAAGGCCAAGGCACTCGACAAGCCGGTGGCCTTCCGGTTTCCGATCACCACCCGCCGGCACTACGAGCGGATGCGGCGCTTCCCCGACGGCCTGCTGGTCACCGGTGATGCGGTGTGCAGCTTCAACCCGGTGTACGCCCAGGGCATGACGGTGGCCGCGCTCGGCGCGTTGACCATGCGCCAGCACCTGCGCAGCGGCGCGGCACCGCATCCGCAGCAGTACTTCGCCGACCTGGCCCGCAACGTCATCGACGCGCCCTGGGACATGACCAACACCGTGGACCTGAGCTTCCCCGGCGTGGAGGGGAACCGCACGCCGAAGGTGCTGGCGGCCCAGCTCTACCTGTCCCTGGTGCAGGCCGCCGCCACCCGGGACGGCCAGGTGACCGGCGCCTACATGCGCGCCGCCGGCATGGTGGACCGGCCGGAGGCGCTGATGAAGCCGGTGATGGTCGCCCGGGTGCTCACCGGCGTCGCGCGCAGCCTGATCTGACCACCTCGGCCGCCCCGCCGGAGACAGCCGCCGGCGGGAGACGCTGAGCCGGGTGGTGGCGCTCGGCCGGGACGGGACCGGCCGGGAGAACGCCGGCCGGGCGGTTGACCACCGCCCGGCCCGGCGTCGCGTTCAGTGGTTGATCTGGAACCAGGGCTGCGCCCAGCCGGAGTAGCTCTCACCCCACTTGGTCTTGATCTCGGAGATGGTGGTCCTGGTGAAGGTGCCGCTGCCGTGGATGTCGGTGGACAGGAAGTATCCGCTGCCGATCGAGATCATCACGTGCCCGAAACCGCTCGAGCCGCCGGAGAAGAAGGCCAGGCCACCGGCCGGGACGTTGCTGTCACCGGCATGCTTGTACGCCCCGGGGATCGCCAGCCAGTGCGAGCGGGCGCTGGTCGAGCCGCTGGCCGACCAGCCGTAGGCCAGGGCCATCACGTGGTCGCACCGTCCGGCGTAGTCGGAGTGATAGGTGGTGGTCACGTGGTTCTTGGCCCAGGTGACCGCCTCACCGCAGCTGCGCGGATTGCCGAGACCCGCGCCCGAGCAGCTCTGGGTCGGGGTGCCGCCGCACAGCGGCGCGACCAGGGTGTCGGAGCCGGTGTAGACGTAGGTGTCGCTGACGTAACCGCCCTTGGCCGGAACGTGGTCCCAGATGTTGGTGGTGCCGTAGGTGCCGGTGACCGTGTCGCCGTAGGTCTGGCAGTCGATGCTGATGCTGGCGCCGTCAGCTAGCGTGCCGACCACCGTGCCGCTCAGGTGCGGCGTCGAGCGGACGTTGAGCGGGGTGCCGTTGGTGTTGACGGTGCCGGTGGCCGAGGCCCAGGCGGCCGACATGGTGCCGCCGAAGCCGGTGATCATCAGGGCGATGGCGGCCAGTACCAGTGCCAGCCGGCGTAACAGGCCGGCAGCCGGGCGAGGTCCAGACATGAAGCTCCTTCGTGGGGGGAGGGGGCAGAACGGGGACAGCGCTGAACAGCCGCCGACCGGGCGGCACGGGCTGGATTAGGACTACACCAAATCGCGCAGAGCGTCCAACCCGGGCATCTATGGATAAGAGGCTGGAGAAGAGCACCTGAAAATGGCTGGCGAGGGTCGGCTAACGTCGCGGCGTGAGCGCAACGATCCTGGTCTCCGATGCCAGCGCAGCCTTCGGCTCGCGGTGGCTGTTCCGGGGCCTGGACCTGGTTGTGGCGCCAGGCGCCGTCATCGGGCTGGTCGGGCCCAACGGCGCCGGAAAGACCACCCTGCTGCGGATGCTGGCGGGCCTCGCCCGACCGGAGACCGGCTCGATCACCCGGGTGCCGGCCGGGGCGAGCGTCGGCTACCTCGCGCAGGAGCCGGACCGGCGCCCCGGTGAGACGCTGGCGGCCTTCCTCGGCCGGCGGACCGGGGTGAGCCGGGCGACCGAGGAGATGGAGCGCGCCGCGGCGGCGCTGGCCGACGGTGCTCAGGCCGGCGGAGTTCAGCCCGACGGCGCTCGGGCTGGCGGGGCGGGGCCCGAAGCC
>DASZEI010000279.1:0-3890 GCA_035940975.1 Jatrophihabitans sp.
CGCCCGGCTGGTGATCGGCGTGGTCGGGCTGCTGCTGGTGGTGGTCACGATCACCGGCGCCACCACCTACTTCCTGCTCCGCCCGTTCCTGCTGCAGCGCCTGGACCAGCAGCTCAACGGCGTGGCGTCGGGCAATGCGACCAGCGTCCGGCAGTGCATCCTGTCCGACGGCCGGGTCTGCTCGGTGGGCGTGGTCAGTGGCGGCCGGGCCGCCCAGCTGGCCACCCCCCAGCGGGAATGGATCGTCGGGTATGACTCCGCCGGCAGGTCCGTCGTCAACGTCACCGCCAACGTCGACTCGCTGCTGCAGCTGAACCTATCCGAGCGCCAGCGCCAGGAGACGATGGCCGACCCCACCAAGGTCCGCACCGTCGCCACCACCAACGGGGTGCGGCTGCGGGTGACTGCCCGCCAGATCCAGATTCCGGGGAACACCATCACCGTAGTGACCGGACTGTCGATGGAGGAGGTCGATCACACCCTGCAGCGGCTGCTCGTCCTGGAACTGGCCGTCGGCGCCACCGCGGTGCTGCTGGCCGCGGCCCTCACCAGCTGGGGCGTCCGGGCCGGGCTGCGCCCGCTCACCCGGGTGACCCGGACGGCGCAGGAGGTCACCGCCGAGCTCTCGCCGGACGGCTCCGGCCTGGACCGCCGGGTGCCTGACGCGGACCCCAGCACTGAGGTGGGCAAGGTTGCCTCGTCGGTGAACACCCTGCTGCAGGCGGTCGAAACCGAGTTCGGGGCCCGGCTGCGCAGCGAGCAGCGGATGCGCCAGTTCCTGGCCGACGCCTCGCACGAGCTGCGCACCCCGCTCACCTCGATCCGCGGCTACGCCGAGCTCTCCCGGCTGCAGGGCCGTTCCACCGACGCGCCGGACGATTCGATGCGCCGGATCGAGGCCGAGGGCACCCGGATGTCGCGGCTGGTCGAGGACCTGCTGGTGCTGGCCCGCGGTGACCAGGCGACGGTGCTGCAACGCGAGCCGGTGGACGTCGACAAGCTGCTGGCCGAGGCCGCCCACGCGGTGTCGGCGGCCCATCCCGAACGCGAGCTGAGCATCGCCGGCTCCGGGGGCACGGTGCTGATCGGCGACCGCGACCAGCTGCTGCGGGTGCTGATCAACCTGGCCTCCAATGCGGCGATCCACACCCCGAGCGGCCCGATCCGGCTGGAGGCGATCCGGGGGCGGACGCCGGCCGGCGAGGCGGTGGCGCTGCGGGTGATCGACACCGGCCCGGGCCTGCCGGCCGACGAGGCCGCGCACGTCTTCGAACGGTTCTGGCGAGCCGACAAGGCGCGCAGCCGGGCCAAGGGCGGCAGCGGCCTGGGCATGGCGATCGTGGCCCAGATCGTGGCGGCGCACGGTGGCCACGTCCAGTTCGACTCCTCCGTCGCCGGCGGGACCACCGTCACCGTCACCCTGCCGTTGCAGCCGCCGGCGCCGTACTCGCCCGGCTGACCCGGCAACCGGCCCTGCCATGGGGCCGACGAGCACCGCCAAGCAGCGGTGAACAGCGCGTGAACCCGGCGGCCGGGCACCGGCCGGGGGCCAGCCGCTGACCGGCGCACGGCAGAATCGGGGGATGCCTGCCACGCCCGGCTCCGCCCTGGACCCACGGATCGCCGACCGGCTCAAGCGCGACGCCGCCGGCCTGGTCGCGGCGGTGGTGCAGCAGCACGACACCGGCCAGGTGCTCATGCTGGGCTGGATGGACGACGAGGCCCTGCACCGGTCGCTGACCACCGGCCGGGTCACCTTCTGGTCGCGATCCCGCCAGGAATATTGGCGCAAAGGTGATACATCAGGCAACGTACAATACGTACGGTCCATCTCGCTGGACTGCGATGGCGACGCCTTGCTGGTCCGGGTGGACCAGGTGGGACCGGCCTGCCATACCGGGGAACGCAGTTGCTTCGACGCCGGACCGCCGCTGCCCGCGATCCAGGGAGACGCGATCCAGGGAGATCGGAGATGACGGCCATCGAACGGGACCAGCTCACCGAACTGGCCAAGACCCACCGGCTGGTGCCGCTGACCCGCACCCTGTTCGCCGACGCCGAGACGCCGGTCGGGGTGTACCGCAAGCTCAGCGGCGGGCGTCCGGGCACCTTTCTGCTCGAATCAGCGGAGCCTGGGGCGTCCTTCTCTCGTTGGTCCTTCGTGGGAGTGAACGCGATAGCGACGCTGAGCGCCGACGGCGGCGAGGCTCGCTGGCAGGGTGAGCCGCCGGCGGGCCTGCCGTCGGGCGGCGACCCGCTGGAGCTGCTGGCCAGCGCCTGGCGGGCGGTCCGGGGCCCCCGGCTGCCCGGGCTGCCACCGCTGACCGGCGGCTTCGTCGGCTACCTCAGCTACGACGTGGTGCGCCGGATCGAGACGCTGCCCGAGGTCGCGCCGGACGAACTGGGTCTGCCGGAGCTGATGATGCTGCTGGTGACCGACCTCGCGGCGGTCGATCATCACAGCTGCACCGTGACCCTGATCGCCAACGCCGTGCTGCACCCGGAGATGACCGGCGACGAGCTCGACGCCGCGTACGCCGATGCCCAGCGCCGGCTCGACGCGATGGCCCGCGACCTGGCCGCCCCCACCGACTCGACGGTGGTGCCGATGGTGGCGGTGCCGCCGAAGCCGGCTCGGTCGCGCACCCCGCCCGGGGGGTTCGAGGCGGCGGTGGAGCAGTGCCTGGAGGCGATCCGGGCCGGTGAGGTGTTCCAGATCCTGCCCGGCCAGCGCTTCGTCACCGAGACCCACGCCGACGCCTTCGACGTCTACCGGGCGCTGCGCACCCTGAACCCGTCGCCCTACCTGTACTACCTGCACTTCGCCGACTTCGACATCGTCGGCTCCAGCCCCGAGGCGCTGGTGACGGTGTCCGAGAGCTGCGCCACCATCCATCCGATCGCCGGTACCCGGCCACGCGGCGCCGACGCGGTGGCCGACGCCGCGCTGGTGGCCGAGTTGCTGGCCGATCCGAAGGAGCGCGCCGAGCACGTGATGCTGGTGGACCTGGCCCGCAACGACCTGGGCCGGATCTGCCTGCCGGGCTCCGTGCAGGTGATCGAATTCGGCGTGGTCGAGCGCTACAGCCATGTCTGGCACATCGTCTCCACGGTCAGCGGGGTGGTCGCGACCGGCAAGGACGCCTTCGACGTCTTCACCGCCGTCTTTCCGCACGGCACCGTCTCCGGGGCTCCCAAGGTGCGCGCGATGCAGCTGCTGGAAGAGATCGAGCCGGTCCGGCGGGGCATCTACGCCGGCGGGGTCGGCTACTTCGACTCGGCCGGGGACATGGACCTGGCGATCGCGATCCGTACCGCGGTGATGGTCGGCGGTACGGCCTACGTCCAGGCCGGGGCCGGCGTGGTGGCCGACTCGATCCCTGCCAACGAGGAGGCCGAGACCCGCAACAAGGCACGCGCGGTGCTGCAGGCCATTGCCACCGCCGAGACACTGAAGCCATGACGCCTCCGACGCTGGCGGTTTCCGGTCGGGCCGCGCAGCGGCGCGAGATGGCCGCCGCGCTGGGGCTGGCCGCGCTGGCGGGCCTGGCGATCCTGTTCACCACCAGCCGGTCCTGGCTGGTGGTCACGATCGGCCGGCGGCCGCCGTTCGGACCGCTGCGGGTGGAGCTGACCGGCCGGGAGCAGTACCCGGCGCTGGCGGGGCTCGCGGTGGTGGCGCTGCTCGGCGTGGTGCTGGTGCTGGTGACCGGCGGGATCGTCCGCCGGGTGCTGGGCGGGCTGCTGGTGCTGGCCGGCGGCTGGGCCTGCGGGTACGCCGCCGGCGGGCTGGGCAGTCCCGGTCCGGCCCGGCTGGCGGAGTTGCTGGGCAACCGGTTGGCGCAGAGTTCCGGCCCGCTCCAGCTGGACCGGCACCCGGCATGGGCCGC
>DASZEI010000280.1:0-9369 GCA_035940975.1 Jatrophihabitans sp.
AGCCGCCGCTGGCCATGCCGTAGACCCGGCTCACCGCGATCCGCAGCAGCACCCGCCGGTCGGTCACCATCGCCTGCCGGAACTCCTGCCAGTCCGGGTGCTCGCCCTGGACCTCCCGGTAGAGCGCGATCAGATCCTCCACGGTCTGATCCCGCGGGTCGGCGGCCACCGGGCTGAGATCGGCGATGCCCTCGGCCACCGCGTAGGACCAGAAGTCCGGCGCGCTGACGTGCAGGCTGGCTCGCGGATCCCGCCGCAGGTTGCGGTACTTGGCCCGGTCGCTGGTGATCGAGATCCGCACCAGGCCGGTCTCCGGCGCCGCCGGGTCGGCGGTGAAGGCGTAGGTGATGTTGGACAGTTGCGGCCGGCCGTCGGACTTGATGGTCGCCAGCACTCCGGCATGCCGGCCGGCCAGCAGGTCGATCAGCGCGGGGGCACCTTCGATGCCTTCGGTGGCTGTCATGCTCACACCCTTCGCCGGAGCTCGTCCCTGACGTGACGTGCGGTGCCTCCACCGTAGGCCAGGCCGGCCGGCCGGCCGGCGGGCGCCCCTGAACCGGGCGGGTGACCGGCGAAACGCCCGGCCGGGCCGGTGCGTCCCGGTGCGGGCGCGGTGGCTATCCTGCAGGAGCAGCAGACGCCAGGCAGTCGGCGGACGGCCGGGCTCTGTGACGACGTTGTCTGAGCCGGAGGCTGGATGTGACCACCACTGCGGGCGCCAGCTCGACCGCGAGCCCGCTCGACCGCGAGCCGGCCCCGATCGTGAGCCGCCCCTACCCGGCCGATCCGGTCGCCAGCGGCTCGATGTTCCTGCAGGTGCTGCGTACCACCGACCACAAGCTGATCGGTCGGATGTACATGGTCACCTCGTTCGCGTTCTTCCTGCTGGGCGGGTTGATGGCGCTGGTGATGCGCGCCGAGCTCGCCCGTCCGGGCATGCAGTTCCTGACGGCCGAGCAGTACAACCAGCTGTTCACCATGCACGGCACGATCATGCTGCTGTTCTTCGCCACCCCCAGCGTGTTCGCGTTCGCCAACCTGGTGCTGCCGTTGCAGATCGGCTCGCCGGACGTCGCCTTCCCTCGGCTGAACGCCTTCTCCTACTGGCTGTACCTGTTCGGCGCGACGGTTGCCTGCCTCGGCTTCTTCACCCCCGGCGGCGCGGCCGACGGCGGCTGGACGTTCTACCTGCCGCTCAACGACATGACCAACTCTCCCGGCGTGGGCACCGACTTCTGGATCCTGGGGCTGGCGCTCTCGGGTCTGGGCACCATCCTCGGCGGCGTCAACATGGTCACCACGGTGCTCACCCTGCGGGCGCCGGGCATGACGATGTTCCGGATGCCGATCTTCACCTGGAACATCCTGGTGACCTCGCTGCTGGTGCTGCTGGCCTTCCCGATCCTGACCGCGGCGCTGCTGGTGCTGTGGGTGGACCGGCACCTGGGCGCCCAGGTGTACGCCTCCGCCAACGGCGGCGCGGTCCTGTGGCAGCACCTGTTCTGGTTCTTCGGCCACCCCGAGGTCTACATCCTGGCGCTGCCGTTCTTCGGGATCGTGTCCGAGATCTTTCCGGTGTTCGCCCGCAAGCCGCTGTTCGGCTACAAGGGCCTGGTGCTGGCGACCCTGTCGATCGGCGCGCTGTCGCTGACCGTGTGGGCCCACCACATGTTCGCCACCGGCGTGGTGCTGCTGCCGTTCTTCTCCTTCCTGTCGTTCCTGATCGCGGTGCCGACCGGGCTGAAGTTCTTCAACTGGATCGGCACCCTGTGGCGCGGCTCGATCACCTTCGAGTCACCGATGCTGTTCTCGATCGGCTTCCTGGTGACCTTCCTGTTCGGTGGCCTGACCGGGGTGGTGCTGGCCAGCCCGCCGGCCGACTTCCACGTCTCGGACACCTATTTCGTGGTGGCACACTTCCACTACGTGCTGTTCGGCACGATCGTGTTCGCCGCCTATGCCGGGGTCTACTTCTGGTTTCCGAAGTTCACCGGCCGCTACATGGACGAGCGGCTGGGCAAGCTGCACTTCTGGCTGACCTTCATCGGCTTCCACACCACGTTCCTGGTGCAGCACTGGGTCGGCGCCGAGGGAATGCCGCGCCGCTATGCCGACTACCTGCCCGGTGACGGGTTCACGACCCTGAACACCATCTCCAGCATCGGCGCCTTCCTGCTCGGCGCCTCGATGCTGCCGTTCCTCTACAACGTCTACAAGTCCTACCGGTTCGGCGAGCTCGCCACCGCCGACGACCCGTGGGGTCACGGCAACTCGCTGGAGTGGGCGACGTCCTGCCCGCCGCCGCGGCACAACTTCACCTCGATGCCGCGGATCCGCTCCGAGCGTCCGGCGTTCGAGGCGCACTACCCGCACCTGCTCCCGCAGCTGGAACGCGAGGCGCACGCCGACAAGAGGCACCGGGTGCTGGAGGCCGCCGGCCGGGCCGCGGTGGGCGGCGAGGGCAGCCGGCAAGGGCACCGCGACCCCGATCCGGGCGCCTGAGGACGCTCGCGCGCCTGAGGACGGTGCCCGCCGGCCGGACTACCGCCCGTCGAGGAACTCGAGCACCCGCTCGATGAGCAGCGTGGTGGCCTCGGCGTCGTAGGAGGGCAGCGAGCTGTCGGCGAAGTAGTGCTGGTCACCGGGATAGAGGAACAGCCGGCCGTCCTCGGCCCCCTCGACGAGGGCCCGCGCGGCGTCGATGTCACCCTCGCCGACGAAGATCGGGTCGGCGTCCATGCCATGGATCTGCACCGGCACTCCGGCCGGCCAGTCCGAGCCGAACTCCGACGTCGGGACGCAGGAGTACATCAGCACCGCCCCGCGCGCCCCGGCCCGGCTCTGGGCCAGGTACTGCGCCGGCAGCACTCCGAGCGAGAAGCCGGCGTACACCAGCTCCGCGGGCAGTTGCTGGACCGCCCGGACGCCGCGTTCGATCACCTCGCCGAACCCGATCTGCTCGGCATGGGCCACCCCCTGCTCCAGGGTGTCGAAGGTGCGTCCCTCGAACAGGTCAGGGGTGTGCACGGTGTGCCCGGCGGCACGCAGCTCGTCGGCGAAGGCGGTGATGCCCGGGGTCAGCCCCAGCGCGTGGTGAAACAGGACCACTTCAGCCATCTCGCACTCCCGCAGCTCTCCGCAGATCCCAGCCGTCGGCTGCTGACCCTACCGACGGTTACCGACATCGGGCACTGGCCAGTAGGCGGCGAACCGGCGGTGCCGGCGCAGCGACCACGGGATCGGAGCGTGCACGGCACCCACCCGTACCGGGCCGTCGGCGGTGTCGATGCGGGCGAAGCAGCAGCCACCCCGACCGGCCTGGACCATCCTGCCGGCCAGCACCGCCGCCACGATCCGCCCGAACCGAGCCAGCCCCGCATCGGACACCGGGAACATCTCGAACCAGGTGTCGGCAAGGGTGATCGACAGCAGGTCGTCGCCGTCGAATGCCGCCGAGATGGGCGCAGCATCGGCTCGGGTGGGACGTACCTCCACGAACCACATTCCGGCCTGCTCGCTCCAGGCCTGGGTCACCGACGCGCTGCCGGCGGCCAGCTGCGCCACGGCATCGCTCAGCAGCCGGTGCAGCGCGTGGTCCCAGTGGTCGGGGGGCGGTGGCGAGGCCATGACGGCCAGTGTCCTTCAGGCCGGCGACTACAGCAGGGTGACGCTCAGCCCGGGGTCACCGGCGGAGAGCTTGAGCGCCTCCCACGGCAGGGCCGTCATGGCCGACCGGTGGTGCTCGCGGGAGTCCTGCAGGCTCGGGTCGGCGACCCGGGCACCCTCGCGCAGCACCGGCACGCTCAGCAGCCGGTCGCCGGTCGCCGGTTCGAAACCGGTCCGCTGCCGCACCACCAGCTCCTCGGTGGCCGTTCCGGACGCCCGGTGCCGCCGGTACCCGAGCTTGGCGCCGCCGGCACTGGCCTTGTTCTCACTGCGCTTGGTCACCGGCCGGCCCTGCACCTCGACCAGCTTGTAGACCAGGCCGGCGGTGGGGGCGCCCGAGCCGGTGACCACCGCCGTGCCGGCGCCGTAGGAGTCCACCGGCGCGGCAGCCAGCGCGGCGATCGCGTACTCGTCCAGGTCCCCGCTGACCACGATCCGGGTGCCGGTGGCGCCCAGCCGGTCGAGCTGCTCACGGGACTGGTAGGCCATCACGGCCAGGTCGCCGGAATCGATCCGGATCGCGCCCAGCCCGGGGCCGGCGACGTCGATCGCCGTCTCGATGCCGCGGCTGATGTCGTAGGTGTCGACCAGCAGGGTGGTGTCGGTGCCCAGCGTGTCCAGCTGAGCGGCGAAGGCGGCCCGCTCGCTGTCGTGCAGCAGCGTGAAGGCGTGCGCGGCGGTGCCGGCGGTGGGGATGCCGTAGCGGGCACCGGCGGCCAAGTTGGAGCTGGCCTGGAAGCCCACCAGGTAGGCGGCTCGGGCGCAGGCCACCGCGGCCTGCTCGTGGGTGCGCCGCGAGCCCATCTCGATGATCGGCCGGTCACCGGCGGCCAGCACCATCCGGGCGGCCCCGGCGGCGATCGCGCAGTCGTGGTTGAGCACCGACAGGACCAGCGTCTCGAGCACCACGGCCTCGGCGAAGCTGCCGGTCACGCTCAGGATCGGCGAGTACGCGAAGTACGGCTCGCCCTCGGCGTAGCCACTGATGTCACCGGTGAACCGGTATTCGGCCAGGAAGCCGGCGGCGCGCCGGTCGATCACGCCGGTTGCCGCCAGCCCGTCCAGCTCGGCGGCCGAGAACCGGAAGTCCCTGATCGCCGGGATCAGCCGGCCGAGGCCCGCGGCCACCCCGAACCGGCGGCCGTTGGGCAGCCGGCGGGTGAACACCTCGAAGGTGCAGCGCCGCTCGGCGCTGCCGTCGGCCAGCGCCGCGCTGAGCATGGTGAGCTCGTAGTGGTCGGTGAGCAGGGCGGTCGACTCGGCGGGTACCTGGAGATCGGCGGGCATCTGGAGATCGTGTCAGAGCCGGCGTGCCACCATGGAGGCATGTCCACGCCGACCTTCGCTCCGCAGCGGGAGGCGGTCGCCGACCAGCAGGCGGACGAGACCGCCGAGGCTGACCGCCCCTGGGTGACCGTGGTCTGGAACGACCCGGTGAACCTGATGTCCTACGTCACGCACGTGCTGATGAAGGTGTTCGGCTACCCCAAGGACAAGGCCACCGCGCTGATGCTCGACGTGCACCACAAGGGTCGGGCGGTGGTCTCCTCGGGTCCCCGGGAGCGGATGGAGGGCGACGCCGCCACCCTGCACGGCTACGGCCTGTGGGCGACCATCCAGCACGATTCATGATCGGACGGCGGGTGGCCGAGCGGCTCGGGCCGGGGCGGCGATGAAGATGCGGCGCAAGGCCGGCGTCCTGCGGGTCGACGTCAGCTCCTCCGAGGCAGCCCTGCTCGGCAACCTGCTCGACGACTTCGGCGACGTCCTGGCCGAGCCGGACCCGGACGATCCGGTGATCCAGCGGCTCTACCCCGATGGCTACACCGACGACGAGGAGGCCGCCCGGGAGTACCGGGAGCTGGTCGAGAGCGACCTGCGGGCCGGGCGGATTGGGCGGCTGCAGGCCTGCCGGGCCGAGCTGCCGGTCGGTGGCGGCCGGGTGCTGCTGGACGCCGAGGCGACCGATCGGTGGCTGCGGGTGCTCAACGACCTGCGGCTGGCGCTGGGCACCCGGCTCGGCGTCACCGAGGAGGTCGAGTTGGACGACAGCGAGCCGGCGGTGCAGATCTACTTCTGGCTCACGGCGGTGCAGGACCTGCTGGTGACCCAGGTGATGCCGTAGCCGGTGGCTGGCGTCCGGGTGAGATGCCGGGCGCCGAGCACGGCCGATATCGTGGCGACTGTGCTGAGACTGCCCGCGGCGATCTACGACGCCATCATCGCCCATGCCCGCCGGGACCATCCGGACGAGGCGTGCGGCGTGGTGGCGGGCCCGGCCGGCTCGGATCGCCCGCATCTGCTGGTCGAGATGCTCAATGCCGCCGGCTCGCCGACCTTCTACCAATTCGACTCGGGCGAGCAGCTCAGGCTCTGGCAGGCGATGGATGAGGCGGACGAGGAGCCGGTGGTGATCTACCACTCGCACACCGCGACCGAGGCCTACCCCTCGCGCACCGACATCGCGCTCGCCCAGGAACCGAACGCCCATTACGTGCTGGTCTCCACCGCCGACCCGGACTCGGTCGAGTTCCGGTCCTACCGGATCGTCGACGGCGAGGTCACCGAGGAGCCGGTGGAGAAGCTGGACGAGCTCGGCCCGGCCGGGCCGTAGGCATATTGCCGCGGCGTACATGGTTGGGTTCGGTGTACCGCAGCATCGAAATTTTTCCGAAGGAGTTGAAGATGGCCGTCGAGGTCAAGATCCCGACCATCCTGCGCACCTACACCGGCGGGGCGAAGTCGGTTCCCGGTGACGGCGCCAACCTGGCCGCCCTGCTCGATGACCTGGAATCCCGGCATGCCGGACTCAAGGGCAGGCTGGTCACCGAGGACGGCTCGCTGCACCGCTTCGTCAACATCTACGTCAACGACGAGGACGTCCGGTTCACCGGCTCGCTCGATACGGCGCTGTCCGACGGCGACGCGGTGACCATCCTGCCGGCCGTCGCGGGCGGCAGCCCGGAAGCCGGGATCGCGGGCGGCAGCCCGGAAGCCGGGATCGCGGGTGGCAGCGGATCGCGGGCCGACGCGGCACCGTGACCCGTTACGACTCGCTGGCCGACGCGGTCGGGAGCACGCCGCTGGTCGGCCTGCCCCGGCTGTCGCCGCGCTGGGACGCCGGGCCCGGCCAGCCGGCCGTCCGGCTCTGGGCCAAGCTGGAGGACCGCAATCCGACCGGCTCGATCAAGGACCGCGCCGCGCTGGCGATGGTCGCGGCGGCCGAGGCGGACGGCCGGCTGACGCCGGGGTGCACGATCCTGGAACCCACCTCGGGAAACACCGGGATCTCGCTGGCCATGATCGCCAAGCTCAAGGGCTACGGGATCGTCTGCGTGATGCCGGAGAATACCTCGGCCGAGCGCCGGCAACTGCTGGAGATGTTCGGCGCCCGGATCGTCTCCTCGCCGGCGGCCGGCGGCTCGAACCAGGCGGTGGCGGTGGCCAAGCAGCTGGCCGCCGACAACCCCGAATGGGTGATGCTCTACCAGTACGGCAACCCGGCCAACGCCCAGGCGCACTACGACGGCACCGGCCCCGAGGTGCTGGCGGACCTGCCAGAAGTCACGCACTTCGTCGCGGGGCTGGGCACCACCGGCACCCTGATGGGCGCCGGCCGGTTCCTGCGCGAGAAGGTGCCCGGCATCCAGGTGATCGCCGCCGAGCCCCGCTACGGCGAGCTGGTCTACGGCCTGCGCAACATCGACGAGGGCTTCGTGCCGGAACTGTATGACGATTCGGTGCTGACCTCGCGGTTCTCGGTGACCTCCTACGACGCCCTGCGCCGGACCCGGGACCTGGTCGAGCAGGAGGGCATCTTCGCCGGCATCTCGACCGGGGCGATCCTGCACGCCGCCCTGGCCACCGCCGACCGGGCCCTGAAGGCAGGCCAGCGAGCCGACGTGGTGTTCATCGTCTGTGACGGCGGCTGGAAGTACCTGTCCACCGGCGCCTACTCAGGCTCCCTGCAGCAGGCCGCGGAGAAGCTGGAAGGCCAGCTCTGGGCCTGAGGTAGCGCCGGCTCCCTGATCGGCTGCCTGAGGTAGCGCCGGCTCCCTGATCGGCGCGGGGAACGGCGGTAGCGTTGTCCGGGTGAGCACACCGCTACCGGGCAGCCCGCCGCAACGTCCGGCGTCGGCCCGGCTGAGCCGCAAGCAGCAGCGCCGCCAGGAGCTGATCGACACCAAGCTGTTGCGGCCGATCCGCCCTACCAGTGCCGGCGGCGCCGCCGTGGTGATGGCGGGCGGCCTCGCGGTGCTGTGGCTGGTGCTCGGCATCGACGCCGCGCTGGACCATCCGCTGCTGGAGCTGGGAATCAAGCCGCGCCGTCTCGACGGCCTGGCCGGCATCGTGCTGGCTCCGGTGCTGCATGCCAGCGCCGCCCAGCTGGCGGCCCTGTCGATCCCGTTCGCGGTGCTGGGCTGGCTGATGCTGACCTCGGGCCTGCGCTACCTGGCCCTGGTGACCGGCGCGGCCGCGCTGGCCAGTGGGCTGGTCGGCTGGCTGGCCGGGCCCTCCGATCAGGTGATCGTCGGCGTCAGCGGGGTGCTGCTGGGGTGGCTGGGCTACCTGTTGGCGCGTGCCGTGTTCGGACGCAGGGTGCTGTGGATCGCCATCGCGCTGGCGGTGACCGTGGTGTTCTCCGGACTGTTCAACGGCTTGCAGCCCCGGGTGCACGAGCACGAGTTCTGGGCCAGCCAGCTGGCCGGGTTCGCCGTCGGGGCCGGCCTCGGCGCCATCCTGCACCGCCGAAGTTCAAGCCGAAGCCGGATCAGGGCCCGGCGGCCACGGCCGGATCGCAGCCGGCTGAGCCGATAGCGAACCGCTGCCACTGCCGCTCCGGCCGGCCGCACGGGCCGCCGGCCAGCACGCTCATCCGGCGGCCGGCCGGCTCCAGGGCGATGGTCGCCAGGGTCTGCCAGCCGGTACCGAGCGGGGCGGTCGCCGGGGCGTGGCAGCACACGCCAGCGCCGTCGGCCTCGTGGGCGCACAGCAGGTCGGCCAGTTCTTCCGCACCTTCGGCGCCGTCGGGACTGAGTTCGCCGGCTGACCGGGACGTCAGCACCGCGTGCCGGGGCAGGCTGTCGGACTCCGGATCCGTCGGCAGCGCACCGGCCGCCAGGACCGGGTCCTGGAAGTGGTTGGTGTGCACGCTCCAGCGCGCCGGCGGCAGCTCGGCCACCCCGGCCGGCGAGGCCTCCAGGCAGGCCACCCGGGTGGCGTCCAGCAGCGTGAAGCAGCTGGAAGCTGACAGCGGCGCGCTGCGCAGGATCGAGGCGGCGGTCTCGACGTCACCGGCCGAGTCCAGGATCCGGCGAGCCACCGCATGCACCGGCACGCCACCGTCGCCGGTGTCGCTGCGGTGCGACAGGATGTTGAACAGCACCCCCACGCCGGCGCCGTTGATACCGATCTTGGCCAGCAGCCCGGCCTCAGTGAGGGTGACGAACGGCCGGGACGCCTGCGGGTACTCCAGCACCGCCCAGCCGCCGGCCAGCTCCCGGTGCCAGTCCCAGGTCTGGGCGCCGATCGGCACCGCGGCCGAGTTCGTCCCCGCCACCGCCGAGCACTCGCCGCGGCTGGCGGCACCGGCTGCGGCCAGCAACTCGGTACGGGCGTTGACGGCGTGGATCCGCCACGGCGGCAGCCCGCTGGCCTCGGCGTAGCAGTCGAGTTCGGCTGCCAGGTCCGGCGCCCAGCCGG
>DASZEI010000281.1:0-2071 GCA_035940975.1 Jatrophihabitans sp.
ACGACGTCCGGTAGTTGCGGTTGCTGCGCAGGTCCAGGGTGGCCTGGACGTTGAGCACCTGACCGGCCGGAAACGCCCGGATGAAGGCGGCATCCAGGCCGGCTGCCCGTTGCTGCACCCGGCACTCGGCCCGCACCGGGCAGCCGGTGGCATCGACGGTCACCGCGGCCGGCGGTACCGGCAGGATGATGGTGCTGATCCGGCGCTCGGGGTGAGCCCGGGCGGCGTTGATCGCGATCACCGTCGAGATCAGCGCCAGGACCACCGCGGTGACGGCGAGCCGGCGCTGCGTCGGGCTGGCGAACACCCAGCGCGGTGGACCTGCCGGGCCGGCGGCAGCACCAGCTGGCACGGCCGGCTCAGCGGTCGTCGGCGCCCGGCGTCGTCTTGGCGATCTGCATCAGGAACTCGATGTTCGTCCGGGTCTTGCGCAACCGGTCCAGCAGCAGGTCGATGCCCTGCTGCGGGTCCAGGGCGTGCAGCACCCGGCGCAGCTTGATCACCACGGCCAGCTCGTCCGGCGACAGCAGGATCTCTTCCTTACGGGTCGAGGACTGGTCCACGTCCACCGCCGGGAAGACCCGCTTGTCGGCGATCTTGCGGTCCAGCCGCAGCTCGGCGTTACCGGTGCCCTTGAACTCCTCGAAGATCACGGTGTCACCGGCGGAGCCGGTTTCGACCAGCGCCGAGGCGATGATGGTCAGCGAGCCGCCGTCCTCGATGTTGCGGGCCGCACCCAGGAACCGCTTGGGCGGGTACAGCGCGGTCGAGTCGACACCACCGGACAGGATCCGCCCGGACGCCGGAGCGCCCAGGTTGTACGCGCGGCCCAGCCGGGTGATCGAGTCGAGCAGCACGACCACGTCGTGGCCCATCTCGACCAGCCGCTTGGCCCGCTCGATGGACAGTTCGGCCACCATGGTGTGGTCCTGCGGGCGCCGGTCGAAGGTCGAGGCGATGACCTCGCCCTTGACCGAGCGCTGCATGTCGGTGACCTCTTCAGGTCGCTCGTCGATCAGCACCACCATCAGGTGACATTCGGGGTTGTTGGTCGCGATGGCGTTGGCGATGGCTTGCATGATCATGGTCTTGCCCGCCTTGGGCGGGGAGACGATGAGCGCGCGCTGGCCCTTGCCGATCGGCATCACCAGGTCGATCACCCGGGTGGTCAGGATGTGCGGCTCGGTCTCCAGCCGCAGCCGCTCCTGTGGGTACAACGGGGTCAGCTTGGTGAACTCGACCCGGTTGCGGGCCCGCTCCGGATCCACGCCGTTGATCGTGTCGAGCCGGACCAGCGGGTTGAACTTCTCCTTGCGCTCACCCTCGCGGGCCTGGCGCACCGCGCCGGTCACCGCGTCGCCGCGCCGCAGGTTGTAGCGGCGGACGTGGGAGTTCGCGACGTAGACGTCGTCGGCGCTGGCGAAGTAACCGTTCACCCGGATGAACCAGGAGCCCTTGTCGTCGACGTTGTCGATGATGCCGGCCACCGGCACCAGCACGTCGTCTTCGGAGATCGTCGGCTCGATGTCGTTGCGGGCCCCGTTGTTCGACGGCTCCGAACGATCCCGGGTGCGCCCGCGACGGTCGCGGTAGCGCCGCGGCCGCCGGCCCTGGCCGAAGTCGTCGTCGTCGTCATTGGTGGTGGGACCGCTCTGGCCGCGGTCGCGGTGGCTGCCGTCCCGGTTCTGGTTCTGGTTCTGGTTCTGGTTGCGGATGCCGTCGCGGCCGTTGAACTCGCGGCTGCCGTCCCGGCCGTTGGCGAGCTGGCCGTCCCGGCCGGTGGCCTCGCGACTTGCCAGCTGGCCGTCCCGGCCGTTGCCGAGCTGGCCGTCCCGGCCGTTGACCTCGCGACCGGCTATCTGGCCGTCCCGACCGTTGGCGGCCTGGCCGTCGCGGTTACGGCTGGCGTCGCGGGAGCGGCCGCGCTCGGCCTGGCGGACGCCGCCGCTGTCGGAGCCGTTGCTGCCGGCGTTACGGGGGCTGCTGTCGGCCGTGCCGTCGCCGGCTGCGGGGGTGGTCACGATGGTGGCGGGCGGGCTGTCGACGGCCTGATCACCGATTGTCGGCTGGA
>DASZEI010000282.1:0-2113 GCA_035940975.1 Jatrophihabitans sp.
CGACCTCGTCCGGCCCGCTCTCGGCGTCCTGCACTGGGTGTCGGTCGCCGTGCTGGCCGGGCTGGCGGCGCGAGCGGTCTGGTCGGGACTCACCCCGATGACGGCCGCCCGGCCAGCCGGCGCGCGTCCGGCACTCAGCCCGGCCAGGGCGTACCTCACGCTGGCCGGCCTGACCGCCGTCAACCCCACCACGCTGATCTACTTCGTGGCGCTGGTGGTCGGGCTTCGGACCAGCGCCGACCCCAGCCCGCTGGGCCAGGCGCTGTTCGTGGCTGCCGCCTTCGCGGCCTCGGCCAGCTGGCAGCTTCTGCTCGCCTGCGGCGGCGCGCTGCTGGGCCGGGTGCTCACCGGTGCCCGCGGCCGACGGTGGACGGCACTCGGCTCGGGCGTCCTGATCGCAGTGCTGGCGCTGCGGCTGGCGATCAGCTGAGGCTGGTTCGGCCGTGAGCTATCGCGGAAGCCGCGGGCACGCAAGAATTCGGCGCACACGAGAGGGGACGGCATGGACGTCAGGGAGATCAACCGGCGGGTGATCGAGCAGTTCCGGGCCGGCGGCGAGATCGAGGGCATGCACCGCGATCGGCTGCTGCTGCTGACCACGACCGGTGCCAGGACCGGTCAGCAGCGCACCACGCCGATGATGTTCCATCCCGACGGCGACCGGCTGCTCGTCATCGCCTCGAACGTCGGCGCGCCCCGGCACCCGGACTGGTACCTGAACCTGGCCGCCAGTCCACAGGTCACCGTCGAAGTGGACGACGAGCGCTACGAGGCGGTGGCGAGCACCGCCGAAGGGGCCGAGCGGGAGCGGCTCTGGGGCATGCTCACGCGGGAGTACCCGTTCTTCGCCGAGCACCAGCAGAAGGCCGACCGCGAGATCCCGGTGGTGATCCTCACCCGCGCCTGAGCGGGGCCGGGCGCGGTCAGCTGTGGCGTGGTGAGGAAGCGGTCGGCAAGTGCCATGGCAATCGACCGTCCGCCGGAGACGACGGCCTGGCTCGCCCGGCGTCAGCACTACTTGACATCCGGTGCTGTACGACAAATTGTATACAGATGGCTTCCGCTAAGAAACCTCGTAGGACCGGCACTGGTACCCGCACGGCCACCAGCGCCTTGTCGCAGAGCGGTCGTCGCGGGGCGACCAGCACCGAGATTCCGGAGCGGGGCATCCGTGGTCCCTCCGAGGTCTGGCAGGCTCGGATCGGATCGGACCTGGCTGCTCAGTTGCGCGCCGACGCCGAGGTTCTCGGCCTCACCGGGCGGACCGAGATCGTGAAGGCCGCGCTCGAACTGATCCACCGGCAGGCCGCGGAACAACGGATGGCCAAGAGCGTCGACGACTTCTACCGCGGCGCAACGCCGCCGCTGCCATGGGGAGTGTCCGACGGCGGCAATGCCGAATCCTGAGCCGCTTCGGGGAGAGATCTGGGACGTCCACCTGCCGGGCATCGGCCTGCACCCGGCGGTGGTGCTGAGCGTGAACCCGCTGAACTGCCGTCTCGGTCACGTCGCGGTCATTCCGATCACCGGAACCCGTGGCCCGGACGCGACGCACATCCCGCTGGCCGCCGAGGCCGGGATGACCCGGTACGACGAGTCCTACGCCGACATCACCGGGCTGCGACCGGTCGCCAGGAGCAGTTGCCGGAAGCGCCGGGGGCTGGTGCACCGAAGCGAACTGGCACACGTCGAGCGGCAGCTGCGAACTTACCTCGGCCTTTGAGTATCGGCCTTTTGAGTATCGGCCTCTGAGCGCCAGCGGCCTGGTTGCTTGACGTCCGAACCGGCCGAGTGGTACTCACGAAAGTGGAGTGATCATCTGAGAACCAAGAGATTCACTCCGCGTTAAACGTAAGGAAAGGCCGAGGCCCATGACGGTGCCAGGCGCAATCGCCCAGCCTATTGAAAGTCTTGTCCCGGCCCGCATGGACCGGCTGCCCTGGTCGAAGTTCCACTGGCGGGTCGTCATCGCCCTCGGGATCACCTGGGTGCTCGACGGCATCGAGATCACCGTGGCAGGCGCGATCGGTGAACGGTTGACCGAAGAGGGGACGCTGCACTTCACCCCCGGACAGATCGGCCTGGCAGCGTCGATCTACCTGCTCGGCGAGGT
>DASZEI010000283.1:0-9393 GCA_035940975.1 Jatrophihabitans sp.
CGCGCTGCCGTAGAACTCCCGCTGGGTCGCCAGCCAGATACCGCCGACAGCATCGGCGTCGAGCTGCTCGGTGTCCTCGCGCTCGGATCGCAGAGCGCGTTCGAAGTCGTACAGGGCCGCGTGCCGGCAGATCGACACCAGACGATCCTCGATCGAACGGGCTGACAGACTCAGCTGCTCGTCAGCGGAGGCTCGATCGGCCAACAGCGAGCTCAGCGTCACGGACTCGAAGAAGAGGGCGACTGTTTCGGCCAGCACCCGTGGCGTCGTGGCGGCCAGCGGCGGCAGCTGCCGGGCGGCCTCCATGTGCACGCCGTGACCGAGCTCGTGCGCCAAGGTCAGCACGTTACGAAGCGTGCCGTTGAAATTCACGCTGATGTAGGGACTACTACCAGGCATCTCCTTGGCGAACGGGCCGGTCGCCTTTCCACGCCGAGGGCAGGCATCGACGTGCCCGGTGGCGATCAGTCGCCTGGCTGCGTCTCCAAAACTTGGATGAACGGCGTCGAAGGTGTTGAGGACAAGGTCCATGGCCTCAGCCCAGGAGACCCGCGGCTCGTCGGAGGTGACCGGTGCGTACCTGTCGAAATCCATCAGCTCGGTGGCACCGATGAGCTCTCGCTTGAGCGAGAAATATTCATGAACCAGCGGGTAGGCCTCCACCGCGTGGGCGGCCAGTGTCTCGACTTCTGCCTCGGTCATCTGATCCGATCGCAGGCTGTCGTGCATCCAACTGACGCCGAGGAGGTCGGCGCGTGCCACGCCATCAGCAGCGATCATCGACAATGTGGTGGCGCGGAGTTCGAGTTCGGCCTGCAGGGCAACGGTGATCGCTGCGTGTGAGCGCTGCCGTAACTCCCGGTCCGGCAGGTACAGGTTCGGCATCACCGCCCCCAGGCTCGCCACTTCGCCTGCGCCGGCTACCTCGATCCGGGTGAACAGTTGTCGCGCCAGGGCTTGCCAGCCGTCTATGCCCGTTGGTTGCAGGGCCGCGAGCGCTGCCGAGAGCTGCGGGCTGCTCGCCGTAGCGGCCGCAGCGACAACTTGACGGTAGAAGTTGGCATAGACCCCGCCCGGCATGATCGGCACCAGCTTTGCTGCCGCGGTCGCGTCAATCTCAGCGAGTTCTGTTTCGAAGAAGCTGAGTCGGGCCGAAAGCGCTGCCCAGGCCTGATCGCACAAGGACAAGGTGGCTAAGGCAGCGTCAGCGGCAAAGCCAGAACTCACAATGATTTCTGCCAACGCCGATAACCGTTGTACTACGGCGATGCAGCCTTCATATTCCCTGAAAGCGTCAGCCAGCTGGGAGTCATCAAGGGTGCCGATGCGGCCCCGATAGCGACCGGCAATCAGATCGGCAGCTCGGACTGCGCCTTTCACCTGCTCTCGGGCGTTCGAGAGATCGGCGGTGCTGATCAGCAACAGTTCGTCCCAGGCGGGGATGACCTTCGATGTCGGGATCAACGCCGCACCTGATCTCTTGTTTCCGGTACCCCATGGGCCCAAGCGCTATGGCTGGAGTTCCCTCACAGTACATACCAGGCACATCTCTCACAAGGGACAGTTACGTGCTAAAAGTACTTTGATCTGCTAACAATGGGCGTGGCCAAGCGCACGACAAGCGCCAGGATGCGCAGTGCGCTCAGCGCGGCGATCGAACTCCAAGGCCATCGGGGTGGTCGCGGACGAGGCCCGGATGGCGGCTCAGCACTCGATGATGTTGACCGCCAGGCCGCCGCGCGAGGTTTCCTTGTACTTGGCCTGCATGTCGGCCCCGGTCTGGCGCATCGTGCGGATCACCTTGTCCAGGCTGACGATGTGCTGGCCGTCGCCCCGGATCGCGATCCGGGCGGCGTTGATGGCCTTCACCGCCGCCATCGCGTTGCGCTCGATGCAGGGCACCTGAACCAGGCCGCCGATCGGGTCGCAGGTCAGCCCCAGGTTGTGCTCCATGCCGATCTCGGCGGCGTTCTCGGCCTGCGCCGGAGTGCCGCCGAGCACCTCGCACAGCGCGCCGGCCGCCATCGAGCAGGCCGAGCCGACCTCGCCCTGGCACCCCACCTCGGCGCCGGAGATCGAGGCGTTCTCCTTGTACAGCACCCCGATCGCCCCGGCGGTCAGCAGGAATCGGACCACCCCGTCGTCGGAGGCGCCGGGTACGAACCGGCGGTAGTAGAGCAGCACGGCCGGGATGATGCCGGCCGCGCCGTTGGTGGGCGCGGTGACCACCCGGCCACCGGCGGCGTTCTCCTCGTTGACGGCCAGCGCGAACAGGTTCACCCAGTCCATCACCCGCAGCGGATCGGTGGAGAACGAGTCGGCGGTCAGCGTCCGGTACAGCTCGGGCGCCCGCCGGCGCACCTTCAGGCCACCGGGCAGCACCCCGCCGTGCGCGCAGCCGGCCGCCACGCAGTCCTGCATCACCTGCCAGATCCGCAGCAGGCCGGCCCGCACCTCGGCCTCCGGGCGCCAGGTGCACTCATTGGCCAGCATCACCTGCGAGATCGACAGCCCGCTGGCCGCGGCGTGCGCGCACAGCTCGGCGGCGGTGGTGAACGGGTAGGGCAGCACCGTGTCGTCGGCCTTGATCCGGTCGGCTCCGGTGGCGTCCTCGTCCACCACGAAGCCGCCGCCGACCGAGTAATAGGTGCGCTCGCGCAGCGGAGTCTCGGCCGTCGGGTCGTGCGCCTCGGTCAGCCCGCCCCCGGTCAGCCCGCCCCCGGTCAGCCCGCCGGTGATGGTCTCGCCCGCGATGGGTTCGCCCACGGTCGGCTCGCCGACGGCACCCGCGAACGCGATGAACCGCATGCCGTTGGGGTGGAAGGGCAGCCTCGAACGCCGGTGCAGCACCAGGTCCGACGCGGTCAGCTGGACCGGATGGCGGCCCAGCAGCCGCACCGTCTCGCTCCGGCGGACCTCGGCCACCCGGCTCAGCACGGTGTCGGTGTCGATGTCCTCGGGAGTCTCGCCTTCGAGACCGAGCACCACGGCCCGGTCCGAGCCGTGCCCCCGGCCGGTGGCGCCGAGCGAGCCGAACAGCTCGATGCGGACCCGGCCGACCTTCTCGAGCAGGCCGTCGGCCTCCAGGCCCAGCACGAAGGTCCGGGCGGCACGCATCGGCCCGACGGTGTGCGAGGACGACGGTCCGATCCCGATCGAGAAGAGGTCGAACACGCTGATGGCCATAAGTCCATTCTGCACCCGGCGGTCGACTGCCGGGCCACATCGGGTCGACCGGCGCCGACCTCAGACCGCCGTCAGCGTGACCACGATGTTGTCGCGGGTCGCCTTGGAGTAGGGGCAGAACTGGTGCGCCAGCTCCAGCAGCTCCTGCGCCTGGGCCTGCTCGACCCCCGGAATGCTGACCTCGAGCTCGACGGCCAGGCCGACACCGCCGTCCTCGGCCGGCCCGAACGAGACATGAGCGGTCACCTTCGAGTCGGAGGTGTCGATCCCCTTGGTCTTGGCCCGGTTGGCCAGCGCGCCCTGGAAGCACGCGGCGTAGCCGGCGGCGAACAGCGTCTCGGGGTTCACCGCGGGCTCCAGGCTGCTGCCCGGCTGGGCCAGGTCGAAATCGACGAGGCCATCGGCGCTGGTGACGTGGCCGGCCCGGCCGCCGGTGGCGGTGGCAGCGGTGACGTAAGAAACCTTGGTCAGTTCGGTGGGCATGAGACTCCTCGTAGGGGCAGACGGATCAGCAATGGCATCCTGAAGGCACCATGCCAGAGGTCCAACACATCACCCGCACCGGCCAATTCCTGACCACCGTCGCCGAGCTGAGCATGCTGTCGCCACGGATGCGCCGGATCGTGCTGACCGCGCCGGAGATCGCCGGCCGGAACTGGCCGCTGGGCTGCGACATCGCGGTGGTGCTGGCCGGCCCGGACGGCCGCGAGGTGCGGCGGCGCTACACCGTCCGCTCCTGCGCCGGCCAGCGGCTGGTCATCGACGCGGTGCTGCACGGGCACGGTCCCGGCTCGAGCTGGGCGCAGTCGCTGGAGCTGGGCGAGCAGGTGAGCTTCTTCGGACCCCGCGGCGAGCTGCCGCTGCCCCCGGCCTCCTGGCTGCTGGCGCTGACCGACGAGTCCGGGCTGCCGGCCATCGGCGCGGTGGCCGAGGCGGCCGCCGAGGCCGGCCGGGACCTGCAGGTGCTGGCCGAGATCGCCGAGGACCGTGAGCGTTACCCGCTCGCTGCCACTGCCGAGGTCCGGTGGCTGACCCGCGACGGGCGGCCGCCGGGCCGACCGGAACTGCTGATCGGCGCGCTGGATCTCCTCCGGCCCGGCTCCGGCCCCGGCTATGCCTACCTGCTCGGCGAGTCCCGGGCGATCGTCGCGGTGCGCGACGAGCTGGCCCGCTTGGGTCTCAGCCGGTCCGAGGTGTATGCCAAGGGCTACTGGAACCTGAACTCCCGCCCGACCCGCTGAGACCGGCCGGATCCCGCAGCGCCCGGTCCAGCACCGCGCCGGCCGCGCCGCGCGCCGCCGCCTCGATGCCCAGCGGTGACCGGCTGAGCCGGCCGGCACCGGGCGGGGCGAGCACCCGCCGGTCCAGCTGCGCGCTCAGCGACGGGGTGATCGCCTCGAACAGCCGGGCATACATGCCGCCGAGTACCACGTTGGGCAGGTCCATCACGTTCAGCAACGAGGCCAGGCCTACCCCCAGCGCGCTGCCCGCCTGCTCGACTGCCGCCAGCGCGGCCCGGTCACCGGCCGCGACCGCGCGCTCCAGCCGCTCCAGGTCCGGCTGGCCGGCGGTGCGCAGCAGCACCTCCTGCCCGGCGTACTGCTCCACGCAACCCCGCCCGCCGCACCCGCAGTCCGGCCCGTCCTCGGTGACCACCACGTGGCCGAGCTCGCCGGCGAAGCCGTTGGCACCGCGGAACAGCTCACCGGCCACCACCAGGCCGGCGCCCACCCCGATCTCACCGGAGACGTAGACGCAGTCCGGTCCCACCGCTGGCTCGGCCCGCAGGCTGGCCAGGGCCCCCAGGTTGGCCTCGTTGTCGACCAGCAGCGGCGGCAGCCCCAGCGCGCCGGCCAGCCGTGGCCCCGGACGGAGGCCGGTCAGGCCGGGCAGGTTCGGGGCCCGCAGCAACGTGCCGTCGGCACCGACCACGCCCGGCAGCGCCAGCCCACCGCCGAGCAGCGGCTGTCCCAGCTCGACCAGCACCGCCCGGGCGAGCGCCGCCGCGTGCTCGATCACCTGGTCCGCGCTGCTGGCCCGGTTCTCGGTGAGGCTGTGCCGGTAGCAGCGCAGCTCACCGGTCAGGTCCAGCACGCAGGCGGCGACGTAATCGACGTTGATCTCCACGCCGAGGGCCACCGGCCCGTCCGGATTGAGCCGGACCGGACGCGCCGGCCGGCCGACCCCCGCGGTGGCCGGCTCGCCCTCGACCACGATCGAGCGGGCGATCAGGTGGTCCACCAGGCTCGACACGGTGGCCTTGGTCAGGCCGGTGCGCTGGGCCAGCTCGGCCCGTGAGCTGGGCGCGGCCGCCAGCGCCGTGCTGATCAGGCTGAGGTTGTGCCGCCGGACGGTCTGCTGGCCGGCCGGCGTTCCCGGTCCGGTCATCGGTTCAGGTACTTGCCGGCCGCCTCGGCGTAGCGCTCGCGCAGCCCGGCGGTCGGGGCGGCGTCGAAGACTGCCGACCGGCTCAGCTCCCAGACCGGCGGCTGCGCGGTGCCGGCCAGCACCCAGGCGGCCTGCCGGGCGGCCCCGTCGGCGACGTACTCGGCGGGCTCGGGCACCGTCACCGGCATTCCGAACACCGCCGGCGCGATCCTCACAACCGCCTCGGACCGGGCAGCGCCGCCGATCAGGTGCACGCCCGACGCCGAGACGCCCTGTTCGATAAGGGCATCCAGGCCCGCGGCCAACCCGCACAACATGCCCTCCACCGCCGCCCGGGCGAGGTTCGCCGGCTGGGAATTGGCCAGCGTCAGGCCGTGCACCGCACCGGTGGCCAGCGGCAGGTTGGGGGTCCGCTCGCCTTCGAGGTACGGAACCACCGTCACGCCGCCGGCACCGGGTTCGGCGGTGAGCGCCAGCGAGCTCAGCTCGGCCAGGCTGACCCCGAGCAGCCGGGCCGTCGCGTCCAGCACCCGGGCCGCATTCAGGGTGCAGGCCAGCGGCAGGAAAGCTCCGGTGGCGTCGCTGAAGCCGGCCACCAGCCCGCTCGGATCGGCCGGCTGCACCTCGCTGCGCGCGCAGGCCACCCCGGAGGTTCCCAGCGACACCAGGACGTCGGCACCCACCTGCACTCCGAGCGCGCCGGCGGCGTTGTCGCCGGCACCCGGGCCGATCAGCAGCGAGCCGGCAGTCCCCGCAACCTCGGCAGGGCCGGCGACCCGGGGCAGCGCCGCCTCGTGCCCGAGCGCGCGGACCAGCAGGTCGGTGCGGTAGCGGTTGCTCCGGCCGTCGAAGTAGCCGGTTCCCGAGGCGTCCGAGCGGTCGGTGACCAGCCGGCCCAGCCGGTCCGAGCCGCTGTCGGCCTGAGCCAGTTTCCAGCTCAGCCAGTCGTGCGGCAGGCAGACCGCGGCGGTCCGGGCGGCATTCTCGGGCTCGTGCTCGGCCAGCCAGCGCAGCTTGGTCACGGTGAACGAGGCCAGCGGAACGCTGCCGACCGCCTCGGCCCAGTGCCGCGCGCCCAACTCGGCGACCAGGTCGGCCGCCGCGGTCGCCGAGCGGGTGTCGTTCCACAGCAGCGCCGCACGGACCACCTGGCCGGCCTCGTCCAGGCACACCATGCCGTGCTGCTGGCCGCCGACGCTCACCGCGCTGACGTCGTCCAGGCCGCCGGCCTGCCGCAGGGCAGCGGTCAACGCCTGCCACCAGGCGTCCGGGTGCACCTCGGTGCCTTCGGGATGGCTTGCCTTGCCCTGGCGGACCAGCCGACCGGTTCCGGCGTCGCGGATCACCACCTTGCAGGACTGGGTGGAGGAGTCCACCCCGGCGACCAGCGGCATGCTCAGCGGGCGCCCGTCAGGTGTTCCAGCGCGAGCTGGTTGAGCCGGACGAAGCCGTAGCCCCGCTCACCGGCCAGGCCGGCGTCGAAGTCCTCGAACGCGGACTCGTCGGCCAGCAGTTCGGCGTAGCCCTCGCCGTCGCCGAGGGTCGGCTGGGACAGCTCGGCGACCTTGGCCTGGACCAGCGCCTGCTGTACTTCCGGATCCGAGCGGAACGCGGTGGCCCGATCCTTGAGGATCAGGTAGGTGCGCATGTTGGCGCGGACGGAGTCCCAGACGCCGTCGTAGTCCTCGGTCCGGGACGGCTTGTAGTCGAAGTGCCGGGGGCCGGTGTAGGCCGGGCCGGCACTACCGTCCGGGTTGGCCGGGCCGCCGAACTCCAGCAGGTCCACCAGGCCGAAGGCGTTGAACAGGTCGCCGTGGCCGAACACCAGGTCCTGGTCGAACTTGATGCTGCGCTGGCCGTTGAGGTCGATGTGGAACAGCTTGCCGTGCCACAGTGCCTGCGACACGCTGTGCACGAAGTTCAGCCCGGCCATCTGCTCGTGACCGACCTCGGGGTTCACGCCGACCAGTTCGGGCTGGTCCAGGGTGGCGATGAAGGCCAGCGCGTTGCCGACGGTCGGCAGCAGGATGTCGCCACGCGGCTCGTTCGGCTTGGGCTCCAGGGCGAACCGGAGGCCATAGCCCCGGTCGGTGACGAACTGGGTCAGCAGGTTCATCGCCTCGCGGTAGCGGTCCAGCGCGGCCTGGACGTCCTTGGCGGTGTCGTACTCACTGCCCTCGCGGCCGCCCCAGAGCACGAAGGTCTGGGCCCCGAGCTCGGCCGCGAGCTCGATGTTGCGCAGCACCTTGCGGATCGCGTACCGGCGGATCGAGCGGTCGTTGCTGGTGAAGCCGCCGTCCTTGAACACCGGGTGGGTGAACAGGTTGGTGGTCACCATCGGCACCACCATGCCGGTCTCGTCCAGGGCCTGCCGGAACCGGGCCAGCTGCTTGTCGCGGTCGGGGGGCGAAGCGCCGAACGGAACCAGGTCGTCGTCGTGGAAGGTGATGCCGTAGGCCCCGAGCTCGTTGAGCCGGTGCACGGCCTCGATGGGGTCCAGCGGCGCGCGGGTGGCGTCACCGAACTGATCCCTGGCCTGCCAGCCGATCGTCCAGAGCCCGAAGGAGAACCGGTCGGCCTTAGTAGGAGTGAAGGGGGTGGAAGTGCTCATCTGGTCCCTGCCTCGCATGGTGAGTGTCGAGCGGCATTTGTTCAGCCACTAAACTTAATGCGGAACCGTACCCGATACGCGCGGGTACCGCATCCCTGCCGCCACTGCTTTCCCCAGCCGGCACCGCAGCCTCCCAGGGGCGAAACCGGTGGCGTCCTGGAAGTGGTTTGATCGGAGGATGCCGAACAACTCCCGCGCCGGTCAGCCGGCCACCGCCGAAGATCTGGTCGACGTCGGCAGCCTGGTCGATGCCTACTACCAGTTGCACCCGGACGTCTCGATCGCCGAGCAGCGGGTCAGCTTCGGCACCTCCGGACACCGCGGCTCGTCGCTGAGCACCACGTTCAACGAGGACCACATCCTGGCCACCAGCCAGGCGATCTGCGAGTACCGCACCGCCCAGGGCATCGACGGACCGCTCTACCTCGGCGCCGACAGCCACGCGCTGTCCGAGCCCGCGGTCCGCTCGGCGCTGGAGGTGTTCGCCGCCCACGAGGTCGGCGTGCGGATCGACTCCCGCAAGGGCTACACCCCCACCCCGGCGGTGTCGCGGGCGATCCTGGCTCATAACGCGGTCCGCAACGGCGGCCGCGGCAGTGGCCTGTCCGACGGCGTGGTGGTCACCCCGTCGCACAACCCGCCCGGCGACGGCGGCTTCAAGTACAACCCGCCGGACGGCGGTCCGGCCGGCACCGACATCACCGGCTGGATCCAGGACCGCGCCAACGAGTTGCTGGCCGCCGGGATCTCCGGCGTCAAGCGGATCCCCTACGAGCGGGCAGTGGCCTCCGAGCACGTCCAGGGCTTCGATTTCCTCGACGCCTACGTCTCGGCGCTCGGCGAGGTGCTCGACCTCGACGCGATCCGGACGGCCGGCGTCCGGATCGGGGCCGACCCGCTGGGCGGGGCGTCGGTGGCGTACTGGGGCGAGATCGGCTCGCGCTACGGCCTGGACCTGACCGTGGTGAACCCCGACGTCGACCCGCAGTTCGGCTTCATGACCCTGGACTGGGACGGCAAGATCCGGATGGACTGCTCCTCACCGGCGGCGATGGCCTCGCTGATCCAGCGGATGCAGCGCGACAGCAGCGGGGCCACGCTCTACGACATCGCCACCGGCAACGACACCGACGCCGACCGGCACGGCATCGTCACCCCGGACGGCGGGCTGATGAACCCCAACCACTTCCTGTCGGTGGCGATCGGCT
>DASZEI010000284.1:0-3553 GCA_035940975.1 Jatrophihabitans sp.
CTACTCCGACCGCGACACCGAGGTGGTGCTGGTGCTGGACTCAGCGGTCGACGTGGGCCTGAGCGCCGGAGTGGACTCGGCCACCAACCTCGACGTCGCGGTTCGCGCGGCCGCCTCGATCGCCGAGCACTACCTGCGCCACGGGGACCGGGTGGCGGTGCTGGACCTGGGCCGGGCGGGCCGGCCGGTCCGGACCCGAACCGGCCAGGCGCACCTGTTCAGGATCATGGACGTGCTGCTGGACGTCCGGACCGCACCGGTCAGCGAGCTGGCTGTCGGTCGGGCGCTGGCCAGGATCTCCAGCCGGGCGCTGGTGATCGTGTTGAGCCCGCTGCTGAGCACCGCGGTCGCGGCTGAGGCGGCAGGGCTGTCGCGGGCCGGGCGCTCGGTGCTGGTGGTGGACACCCTGCCGGCCGACGTGGCGCTGCCCGAGCAGGGACCGTGGATGGAGCTGGCCTGGCGGATGCAGCTGATCGAACGGAGCAACCTGGCCCGGGCGCTGGCCGACCACGGCGTGCCGGTGGTGCCCTGGTTGGGCAGCGGCAGCCTGGATCAGGTGCTGGCCGGGCTCACCCGGAACGCCCGGGCGGCCAGGGTGCACCGGTGAACCGGCCCGTCCGGCTGCTGCGCACCGGAGGCGACCTGCTGGGCGGGCCCGACCGGCGTGGTTACCCGCTCGGCGGGGTGGGCGTGCGACTGGTGACCCTGCTGGCCGGACTGGCCTTGCTCGCGATCCCGGCCGAGCACGATCTGGCGTGGACGGCGCTCACCCTGGCCGGCGTTCTGGTGGCGGTCGGCAGCCCGGATCACGGCGGTGCCGGGCTGGCGCTGGGTGCGGCGATCGGCAGCTGGTTCACCGGCTACGGCGTGCACGGGTCACCGCCGCTGGCCGCCACGGTCGGCTTCGCGCTCGCCCTGTACCTGCTGCACACCAGCACCGCGCTGGCCGCGGTCGTTCCGCTGGGTGTGCCGCTACGCGGGCCGGTGTTGACCCGCTGGCTACGGCGCTGCCTGGTCGAGCTGGCGGTCGCGGCCGCCCTGGCGGCGGGCAGCTACGCGCTGGGCCGGCCGGGCAGTTCCAGCACGCTGCAACTGCTCGGACTGCTCGGGGTGCTGGTGCTGGTCGGCGTTCCGGTGTTGCTGCTGCAGCGCTCGCGCAGCTGACCCGGCCTCGGTTACTCCGCGGCCGCGTGCGCCGCGCGGAGGTCGAAGTCCGGTGTCTGGATGGTGGCGTGCTCGGCCAGCACCGCCCGGGCCTGCACGTAGTCCTGCGGTCGCAGTGCCGGTGCCGGATTCTTCTGCCGGTTCGCCAGCGAGAGCACCGTGCCTTCCTGCGAGTCCGCCGAGAACGTGTCGTAGGCACGGTCGAAGTTCTCGATCCGCAGCCCGCAGTAGGCCAGCAGTTCCAGCAGCGTCGCCCGCGGCTGTGCCTTGATGTCCTCGTAGTGCACGGTCAGGAACGGCACTCCGTCGTCGCGCAGCGTCAGGTACTTGTCCACGACCGACAGCCAATTGAGCGTGTACGCCTCGGTCAGGGTCGGCTTGCGGCGGTGCCGTTTCACGAACGGCTCCAACAGCGGTGCCTGGGCCAGCACGAACCGGGTGAACATGGGCTCGGCCTCGGGCCCGGGCAGGTGCGGGGTGAATCCGGCGTTCATCGACTCCAGCCACCGCTCCGCATGGCGATGCAGGAAGATGTTGCGGGCGTCGGGATAGAGCTGGTGGAACAGGTCGCCGAGATGGATGCCGCTGGCCCGGAACTTCAGCGCCACGGTCGGGGCGTCCCGGCGCAGGATCCGCGTGCAGGTCTTGATCAGCCGCAGGTAATCCTCGTCGCGGCTGCCGTCCAGGTACCGCAGCATCGCGATCTGGGTGTAGACGTCGGGTTCGGAGTAGCTCAGCACGCCGTCCACGGCGTTGAACGACTGGCTGATCAAGGTGGAGCCGCACCGCCCGACCGAGTAGATCAGGACGAGGTTGTCGGGGCCGCCGGCAAGGCCGTCGGCAAGCCGGTGCAGGGTGTCGTAGGGCACCGCGATCACCCGCTGCGCGTGCTGGTACTGGGCGAGGTAGAAGAACGGCGGCTTCAGCAGGTCGACCCCGGGGGGCGTTTCGACGAACAGTGCCTGCCGGTTGTCGTCATCCAGGCAGTACAGGCTGACGTCGGGGTTGTCGAGCACGATCTCAGCCGGCACCGGTTCGCCCTCGCGCAGGACGAAGTTCTGCGGGACCGCCGGAAAGAATTCGAGCGGGGCCACTTTGTCGACGATGTGCAGCACGCGCGCGCTCACAGGCTCGCTCCCATCGGATGCCACAGTGCATACCGGCACCGACCTCAGCCGGCCGGGCCCCCGTTGCGGGGAAACCCTACCCTTAGGGCTGATCCGGTGGAAGCGCTCCAATCGGGCGTGCGGGCTACTTGCGGCCAACTCGTCCGCCGCGGCGGTGCGCCTGGCGGGGCGCACCGCTATGAGGCCATCCGCGGCTATTCCGTCACTCGAACGTTGCTGAAGAGGATGGTCGGGTAGGTGCCATCGCGTTGATCCGCACTTGCAGCTTCGCCAGCTGATCGGTCGGCACGTCGAACGACAGTTGCGGCAACCAGGCTGTCTGGTCCGGCCCCCGCGGCGGGATCCAGTCGCCGCTGAGGTCGGGGTCGTTGTGCTTGCCTGCCCGGCACGTCACGACCTCATGCAACTGGATACGGCTAGGCGTCCCGGCGGAAGATCTTGCTGCCCAGCCACACCAGCGGGTCGTACTTGCGGTCGGCGACCCGTTCCTTCATCGGGATCAGCGCGTTGTCGGTGATCTTGATGTGTTCGGGGCAGACGTCACTGCAGCACTTGGTGATGTTGCAGAAGCCCAGGCCGTGCTCCTCCTGCGCGTCCCGCTGCCGGTCCCGGGCGTCGAGCGGATGCATGTCCAGCTCGGCGATCCGCATCAGGTAGCGCGGCCCGGCGAAGGACTTCTTGTTCTCCTCGTGGTCACGCACCACGTGGCAGGTGTTCTGGCACAGGAAGCACTCGATGCACTTGCGGAACTCCTGCGAGCGCTCCACGTCGACCTGCTGCATCCGGTAGTCACCCGGGGCCACGTCCGCCGGCGGCGCGAAGGCCGGGATCTCCCGGGCCTTCTGGTAGTTGTACGAGACGTCGGTGACCAGGTCGCGGATGACCGGGAAGGTCCGCAGCGGCGTCACCGTCACCGGCTCGTCGCGGTGGAACGTGGACATCCGCGTCATGCACATCAGCCGCGGCTTGCCGTTGACCTCGGCGCTGCAGGAGCCGCACTTGCCGGCCTTGCAGTTCCAGCGGCAGGCGAGGTCGTTCGCCTGCGTGGCCTGGATCTGGTGGACGGCGTCGAGGACGACCATGCCCTCGGAGACCTCGGCGGTGTAATCGACGCGCTTCCCGCCGGTCGCGTCGCCGCGCCAAATGCTGAAGGTGGCCTGTTGGGTCTCGGCCATGTTACTTCATCTCCTCAATGATCGCCGCCAGCTCCGGCGGCAAAGGCTTTACCGGTTCCCGGCGGATCTGCATCCGGCCGTCGGGGC
>DASZEI010000285.1:0-13519 GCA_035940975.1 Jatrophihabitans sp.
GTGGACGTCCAAGTGCACCCGGTTCTTGACGGTCCTGGGCTCGGGCACCTGGTTGATGCCCACGTTGTGGCCGGCTGACTTGCCGACCAGCCACCAGTCCGCGCCGGAACGGCGCACCCGCAGGCCGAGGGTCCCCGACCAGAACCGGGCCGCCGCATCGACATCGACGGCGTCGATGCACACGCTCAGGAATCGCGCCGGCGGGTCCTGGCCATCCGTTCCGGTCATGAGGACGCCGCCGGCCCGGATGCCGGCAGGCCCGCCAGGATCCGGGCCGCCGCCTGCTCCGCCGTCAGCTCGCCGGCCAGCACCGCCTGCTCGGCGGCGGCGATCAGCTCGCGTGCCGCCGGGGTTTCCAGCTGCTCCAGCAGCTGGTCGCGCACCATCGACCTGGTCCAGTCCACCAGCTGCCGGCGGCGCTTGGCCTCGAACTCGCCATCGGCCAGCAGCTTCTGGCGGTGCCGCTGCACGTGCTTCCACACCTGGTCCAGGCCGGTGTTGTACAGCGCGCTGCAGGTCAGCACCGGCGCCTGCCAGTCACCGTCGGCGCCGCGCAGCAATCGCAGCGCCCCGGACAGCTCGCGGGCCGCGCGCTGGGAGGCCTCCGCATGCTCACCGTCGGCCTTGTTGACCGCGATCACCTCGGCGATCTCGAGGATGCCGCGCTTCATGCCCTGTAGCTGGTCGCCGGTGCGGGCCAGGGTCAGCAGCACGAAGGTGTCGACCATGCCGGCCACCACGAACTCCGACTGCCCCACCCCGACCGTCTCGACCAGCACCACGTCGAAGCCCGCCGCTTCCATCACCAGCATGGTCTCCCGGGTCGCCTTGGCCACTCCGCCGAGGGTTCCCGAGCTGGGCGACGGCCGGACGAAGGCGGCGTCGTCGGCAGCCAGCCGGGTCATCCTGGTCTTGTCCCCCAGGATGCTGCCGCCGCTGCGCGCCGAGGACGGGTCCACCGCCAGCACCGCGACGCGGTGGCCGGCCGCGGTGAGGTTGGTGCCGAGCGTGTCGATGAAGGTGGACTTGCCGACACCGGGCATCCCGGTGATGCCGACCCGCTGTGCCGAGCCGGTGTGCGGCGACAGCCGGGCCAGCAGCTGCTGGGCCTGCGCGCGATGATCGGGCCGGCGGGACTCGACCAGCGTGACGGCCCGCGCGATGGCGGCCCGATCGCCGGCCAGCACGCCGTCGCCGAGCGCTTCCACGACCGAGTGGGTCGAACCGGTATCCACCACGACTCAGCCGGCGCCGGGTTGCCGGGCGGTGAGCACCTCGAGCAACTGCAGCGCGGCCGTCGCGATCACCGTGCCGGGCGGGAAGATCGCCGCCGCGCCGGCTGCCCGCAGCTCGTCGAAGTCCTGCTCGGGGATCACCCCGCCGACCACGATCAGGATGTCCGAACGGCCGAAGGCGGCCAGCTCCTTGCGCAGCTCCGGCACCAGGGTGAGATGTCCGGCGGCCAGCGAATTGACGCCCACCACGTGCACGTCCGCCTCGACCGCCTGCCGGGCGACCTCGGCCGGGGTCTGGAACAGCGGCCCCACATCGACGTCGAAGCCGAGATCGGCGAAGGCGGTGGCGATCACCTTCTGGCCCCGGTCATGCCCGTCCTGGCCGATCTTGGCCACCAGGATCCGTGGCCGGCGACCGTGCTCGGCCTCGAACCGGTCGGTGGCCGCCCGGGCCTGCTCGATGGAGTTCACCCTGCCCTCCTGTTCGGCCTCCGCGCGGTACACCCCGGAGATCGTCCGGACCTGACCGGCGTGCCGGCCGAAGACCGCCTCCAGCGCGTCGGAGATCTCGCCCACGGTGGCCTTGGCCCGAGCGGCGTCGATCGCCAGCGCCAGCAGATTCTGCTCCAGGCCGGCCGGCCGGCTGCCGTCGGCTATCGCGGCCGCCGCCCGGGTCAGCGCGGCCAGCGCCTGCCGGCAGCCGTCCGGGTCGCGTTCTGCCCGCAGCCGCGCGAGCTTCTCGCTCTGGGAGGCCCGCACTCCGGCGTTGTCGATCTTGAGGATCTCGACCTCCTGCCCGGTGTCGTCCCCGGCGTCGAGGCGGTACTTGTTCACCCCGATGACCGGCTGGCGGCCGGAGTCGATCCGGGCCTGGGTGCGGGCGGCGGCCTCCTCGATGCGCAGTTTCGGCAGGCCGGCCTCGATCGCGGCGGCCATCCCACCGGCCTTGTCGACCTCCTCCAGGTGACCCCAGGCCAGCCGGGCCAGCTCATAGGTGAGCTTCTCGACGTAGGCGCTGCCGCCCCACGGGTCGATCACCCGGGTGCTGCCGCACTCCTGCTGCAGCAGCAGCTGGGTGTTGCGGGCGATCCGGGCCGAGAAGTCGGTGGGCAGCGCCAGCGCCTCGTCGAGGGCGTTGGTGTGCAGCGACTGGGTGTGGCCCTGGGTCGCGGCCATCGCCTCGATGCAGGTGCGGACCGCGTTGTTGAAGACATCCTGGGCGGTCAGTGACCAGCCCGAGGTCTGGCAGTGCGCCCGCATCGCCAGCGACTTCGCGCTCGCCGGCTCGAACTGCCGCACCAGCTTCGCCCACAGCAGCCGGGCCGCGCGCAGCTTGGCGACCTCCATGAAGAAGTTCATGCCGATACCCCAGAAGAACGACAGCCGGGGCGCGAAGGCGTCGATGTCCATGCCGGCGGCCAGGCCCGCGCGCAGGTACTCCACGCCGTCGGCCAGGGTGTAGGCCAGCTCCAGGTCGGCGGTCGCTCCGGCTTCCTGGATGTGGTAGCCCGAGATCGAGATCGAGTTGTAGCGGGGCATCCGGGCCGCGGTGTAGGCGAAGATGTCGCTGATGATCGTCATCGACGGGCCCGGCGGGTTGATGTAGGTGTTGCGCACCATGAACTCTTTGAGGATGTCGTTCTGGATGGTGCCGGTCAGCTGCTCGGGCGCCACCCCCTGCTCTTCGGCGGCCACCACGAACAGCGCCAGCACCGGCAGCACCGCGCCGTTCATGGTCATCGACACGCTCATCTTGTCCAGCGGGATGCCGCTGAACAGCTCGCGCATGTCATAGATCGAGTCGATCGCCACCCCCGCCATCCCGACGTCGCCGATCACCCGCGGGTTGTCGCTGTCATAGCCGCGGTGGGTGGGCAGGTCGAAGGCGACCGACAAGCCCTTCTGACCGGCGGCCAGGTTGCGCCGGTAGAAGGCGTTGGACTCGGCAGCGGTGGAGAACCCGGCGTACTGGCGGATCGTCCAGGGCTGGGTGACGTACATGGTCGGGTACGGCCCGCGCAGGAACGGCGGGATGCCGGGGAAGCCGGCCAGGAAGTCGAGGTCGGCCAGGTCCGCGGCGGTGTAGACCGGGGCCACCTCGATGCCCTCCGGGGTCATCCAGCTGCCGGTCGCAGGGGCGGAGCCGGCCGGACCGGCCGGCCGGCCCAGCGACAGCTCGCCGAAGTCGGGGATCACGACGGCACCCCCAGCACCTCGAACATCGAGTCCAGGGCGGCCACCGCGTCGCAGCCGGTGTAGACCGCCGCGTCGATGCCGGCCTCGGCCTCGGCGAGCGCCGGCGGCCCCGCGATCCAGATCTGGTCGGCACCGGCAGCCTTCAGTGCGGCCGCCAGCGTCCCGGCCTGCTCGGCGTACTCCCGATCCGAGGAGCACAGCAACGCCAGGTTGCTCCGGCCGGCTCGGAAGGCCGCCACCAACTGGTCGGGGATGCCGGTGCCCACGACCGCCTCGATGCCCCCGGCGGCGAGCAGGTTGCGGGCGAAGCTCACCCGCCCGGTGTGCGCCGATGCCGGCCCGAACGCGGCCAGGAACACTGTCGGCCGGGCCCCGGTGGCGGCCAGCTGCGCGTCGGAGCGGTCCCGCAACGCCTCGAACGGCTCGGCGTAGCGCAACCGCGGCAACCCGTTGGCCGGCTCAGCCGGGTGCGGGCGCCGGCTGACCGGGACCTCGGCGGGCATCGCGAACTCGCTGACGCCGGTGATCGGGTCGCGGCGGCGCGCGATGCTGTCCCGGCGTGGTTGCCAGCTCTCGGCCAGCATCCGGGCCAGTGCCCCGGATTCCAGCGCGGCGACCGCGCCACCGGCCCGCTCGATCGCGGTGAACTTGGTCCAGGCGACCCCGGCCAGTTGCTCGGTCAGCGACTCCAGGTACCAGGAGCCGCCGGCCGGGTCCAGCACCCGGGCCAGGCTCGACTCGTCGTGCAGGATCGCCTGGGTGTTGCGGGCGATCCGGCGGCCGAAGTCATCGGGCAGTCCCAGCGCGGAGTCGAACGGGGCCACCGTGATCGCGTCGGCGCCACCGACCGCCGCCGCGAAGCAGCCGACGGTGGCCCGCAGCAGGTTGACCCAAGGATCGCGCCGGGTCAGGGTGACCGCGGCGGTGACCGCGTGCTGGCGCTGCCCGCGGCTGCCGGCCGGGGCGCCGCACAGCTCGGCCACCCGGTCCCAGAGCCGGCGGCCGGCCCTGAGCTTGGCCATCGAGGCCCACTGGTCGGCGCTGACCGCGTAGCGGAACTCCAGCTGTGCCAGCGCCGATTCGATGCCCAGGCCGGCCCCGGTCAGCGCCCGCAGGTAGGCCACCCCGATCGCGACGCTGATCGCCAGCTCGTCGGAGTCGCTGCCGCCGGCTTCGGAGTAGATGCTGGCATCCACGGTGCCGGGCAGCAGCCGGGGGGAGTCGGCGGCAGCGTCAGCCAGCCGGACCAGCAGGCCGAGTTCCGGCGCGGTCCCGGTGCGCGCGGCCTGCCCGATCGGGTCGGCACCCAGCGTGCCGGCGAGTTCGGCCGGTGCCACGCCGCGTTCGCGCACCAGGACCAGCAGCGCAGCCGCCGCGGCCTCGGTGTCGGCACCGGCGTCCAGGGCCACCGGCGCCAGATCCAGGTACACCCCGTCCAGGACTGCCGCCAGCGCCTGCACCGGAGCCGCGCCCTGCCCCAGCCGCAACCAGATCGAGGACGCCCCGCCGGCCAGCTCAGCCAGCACCGCCCGGTTGCCAGCCGCCGGGTCCGGTTCGATGACCCGCTGCCGGACGTCCCACGCCGTTCTTTCGGCACCGGCCCCGCGCACGAACGGCGGTTCGCCGGGCAGCCCGGCAGCCTCGATCCCCACCCCGTCCGGCAGGTCCTCGGCGGTGTAGAGCGGGGCGATCCGCAGGCCGTCGTAGCTGCGGTAGGACAGCGCGTCCTCCGGGTCGCCGGCGCCCACACCGACCCCGGACTTGGCCAGCACCGCGGCTACCAGCGAACGCCACTGTTCCCGGCTGGCCGCCGGAAAGTCACCGGCCAGCTCGAGGTGAGCTCCGGGTGCCGTCATAGCGCGATGTTAGAGCGAAGCGGCGGGCCGGACGCGCGCGCGTGGCCTATCTCTCGACCCCGCGCTCGTACTTCGCCGGTCCCGGCCGGCGCACCAGGAAGGGCGGCCGATCCGCGACGCTAGGCTCTGACCCCGTGACCCAGACCGGAGATTGCGCCCCGCACCAGCAGGCCGAGGACCGGCCCGATCCCGGACGGCTGGCCGCCGAGGCAGCCCGGGCGCTGGCCAGCCGGACCGGCGCCGAGCGGCACGACCTGGCCCTGGTGCTCGGCTCCGGATGGCTGCCGGCGGTGACCGCGCTGAGCGAGCGCGCCACCGCCGATGAGGAGTTCGCCAGCACCGAGCTGCCCGGCTTCCTGCCGCCGGCGGTCGCCGGGCACGCCGGCACCATCCGGTCCCTGGAGTTGGAGGACGAGCGCGGCAGGCGCATTCGGATTCTGGTGTTCTCCGGGCGTACCCACTTCTACGAGGGCCGCGGAGTGGCGGCGGTGGTGCACGGCGTGCGGGTCGCCGCCGCCGCCGGCTGCAAGGTCACGGTGCTGACCAACGGCTGCGGCGGCCTGCGCGCCGACATGTCGGTCGGCGATCCGGTGCTGATTTCCGACCACCTCAACCTGACTGCCACCTCGCCGCTGGTCGGGCCGCGGTTCGTGGACCTGACCGACCTGTACTCGCCCCGGCTGCGAGCCCTGATGCGCGAGATCGACCCATCGCTGGCCGAAGGGGTGTACGCGCAGTTCCCCGGCCCGCATTACGAGACTCCCGCCGAGGTGCGGATGGCCCGGACGCTGGGTGCTGACCTGGTCGGCATGTCCACCGCCCTGGAGGCGATCGCCGCCCGGGCCGAGGGGTCGGAGGTGCTCGGCATCTCGCTGGTCACCAACCTGGCGGCCGGCATGACCGGCCAGCCGCTCAACCACGAAGAGGTGCTGGCGGCCGGCAAGGCCGCCGCGGTCCGGGCCGGCGGGTTGCTCGTCGAGCTGATCGGCCGGCTGTGACCGTCCTGATCACCGGCTCCGGCGGCACCATCGGCCGCTCGCTGGCGCAGCTGCTGCCCGCGCTGGGCTGGCAGCTGCGGGGATTCGACCGCAAGCCGGCGCCCACCGGGATCGAGCAGGGCGAGCTGGTCTGTGGTGACATCACCGACCCGGACGCGCTGGACCGGGCGATGGCCGGGGTACGGGCCGTGGTGCACCTGGCCGGCCAAGCCACCGAGGCGCCCTGGCCGGTGATCCGGGACGCCAATCTGGAAGGCACTTACCAGGTTTTCGAGGCGGCCAGGCGGGCCGGCGTCCGGCGGCTGGTCTACGCCTCGTCCAACCACGCGGTCGGCTTCACCCCGCGGCCGGCGGGCGAGCCGGCCGAGCTGCCCGCCGACACCCCGGCACGGCCGGACACCCTGTACGGGGTGAGCAAGGTATTCGGCGAGGCGCTCGGGCGCTATTACGTCGACCGGTACGCCATGCAGGTGGCCTGCCTGCGGATCGGCACCTTCAGCCAGACCCCACCCGATGCGCGCTCGATGGCCACCTGGCTGTCCCCCGCGGACTGCGCCCGGCTGGTGGACGCCTGCCTGCGCACCGACCGGCTCGGCTTCGCGCTGGTGTGGGGGGTGTCGGCCAACTCCGATCGGTGGTGGTCCCTGGACGCCGGGCACGAGCTGGGCTACCTCCCACTCGACGACGCCACCCGGCACCGGTCCGGGCCACCGGTGGCCGGGCAGGATCGCGACCTGCTGGTGGGTGGCGGCTTCACCGATCCGTCCTTCGGCATCGACGAGGTAGTCCAGCGCGCAGGCCGGTCCGGATGACCGCCATCCCGCCCGCCGAGCTGTACCAGCAGGCCACCGACTGGATCGCGGACGACCCCGATCCCGAGACCGCCGCCGAGTTGGGGGCGCTGCTGGAGCGGGCCCGGGACGGCGATCAGGCCGGCCTGGCCGAGCTCGGCGACCGGTTCGCCGGGCCGCTGACCTTCGGCACCGCCGGCCTGCGCGGGCCGCTCCGGGCCGGTCCCAACGGCATGAACACCGCGGTGGTGCGGCGGGCCGCGGCCGGCCTGGCCGCTCAGCTGAGGGCAGCGGGACGCTCCGGCGGCATCGTGGTGATCGGCTATGACGGCCGGCACGGCTCGCGGTCCTTCGCCACCGACTCCGCGGCGATCCTGGCCGCCGCCGGCTTCGACGCCCGGCTGCTGCCCCGGCTGCTGCCGACCCCGCTGCTGGCGTTCGCGGTCGGCCACTTCGGCGCGGTGGCCGGGGTGATGGTCACCGCCTCGCACAACCCGCCGCGGGACAACGGTTACAAGGTCTACGCCCACGACGGCGCGCAGATCGTGCCGCCGATGGACGCCGAGATCGAAGCCGCGATCCGGGCCGTCGGGTCGGCGCGCGCCATCGAGCTGTCCCCCGATTACCGGACGCTGGACGAATCGGTGGTCGATGCCTACGTGGCGGCAGTGGCGGCCCTGGTAGGCCCGGACTCCCCGCGCGAGCTGGACGTGGTGCACACCGCGATGCACGGGGTGGGCGCTCCGGTCGTGCGGGCGGTATTCGCCGCGGCGGGGTTCAGCGCGCCGAGCGAGGTCGGCGAGCAGGCCGAGCCGGATCCGGACTTTCCGACGGTGAGCTTTCCCAACCCGGAGGAGCCGGGTGCCATGGACCTGGCGCTGGGGCTGGCCGGCCGCGAGCAGGCCGACCTGATCATCGCCAACGACCCGGACGCCGACCGGTGCGCGGCAGGCGTGCGGTTCGCCGCGGCAGGCGATCGCCCGGCAGGCTGGCGGATGCTGCGCGGCGATGAGCTGGGCGTGCTGCTGGCGGACTGGCTGCTGCGCCGGGGCGTCCGCGGCAGCTACGCGACCACGATCGTCTCCTCCACGATGCTGTCGGCGATGGCGGCCAAGCACGGGATGGGCTTCGCCGAGACGCTCACCGGGTTCAAGTGGATCTCCCGGGCGGCGCCGGATCTGGTGTACGGCTATGAGGAAGCGCTGGGTTACGCGGTCGCGCCAGAACTGGTACGGGACAAGGACGGCATCTCCGCGGCGCTGCTGCTCGCCGAGCTGGCGGCCAGCCTCAAGGCCGAAGGCTCCTCGATCCCGTACCGGCTGGCCGAGCTGGCTGTCGAGTACGGCCTGCATGCCACCAGCCAGCTGTCCTGGCGGGTCACCGACCTTGCCGTGATCGCCCGGGCGATGAGCCGGTTGCGCGCCGCGCCGCCCGGCCGGCTGCTGGGCAGGCAGGTCAGCGTGAGCGACCTGGCGCCGGACAGCGACGTGGTGATCCTGCGCTTCGACGGTGGCCGGGTGGTGGTGCGCCCGTCGGGCACCGAGCCCAAGTGCAAGGCCTACCTCGAACTGGTGATGCCGGCAGACGGGCGCGCAACCGGCCCGATGGCTGCCGATCAGTTGCTGGCGGCCGTCGGCTCAGCCGAGCGGCAGGCCGACGCCGAGCTGGCCGCGCTGGCGGCCGAGGTGACCCAGGCCCTGGGCCTGGCCGCCGGGAACACCCCGGGTTCGTAACGCCATCAGCTCGAAGACACCCGCCATCAGCTCGGAGACACCACCGGGCAGGCTCCGGTGAGCAGCCGGTCCGGCGGCGGCTCGGCCAGCGTCCGGCGCGGCGCGCAGCCGGTGCGGCCCAGGCCGGCCTCGGTGAACCGGTAGGTTGCCCAGAAGTTGTGGCCGGTGGCGTAATTGGGCTGGTAGTCGTTCTCGGTACCCAGCACGTCCAGCCAGCCGTCGTGATCGAAGTCGGCGGCCATCGGCCGGCCGCCGTCGAAGCTCACGCTCGCCTCGGCCGGGCTGACCAGTGCGCCGTCGCGCAGCAGCACCAGCGCGGCAATGCCGGCATGCGAACCGACTTCGGCCAGCACCGCGCAATGGGCGGGCACGGCCTGGCTGGCCGGAAGGCAGTCCAGCTTTGTGTCCCAGCCGAAACCGGAACGGCCGACCCACCACTGCTGATGCCGGCCGTCGCGCAGCAGTTGCAGCACCGGCGTGCTGCGATCCACCGCGGGCATCGCGGTGGGCGCGGCGCTGGACCACAGCCGCACCGAGTAGCCGCCGCCGAGTTGCACCGGCTGTTCCGGCGTGCACGACCACTGCTTGCACGGCACGTCCGGTGCGCCGCTCGGACTGGTGGGGGTGGTATCCGAAGCCGGCGTGCTGGAAGCGGCAGTGGGTGAGCCGCCGGCCGGTGCGCCGGAATGCCTGCCCGAACCGGCACATCCGCTCAGCACCAGGCCCAGCGCCAAGGTCGAGCCCAGCACCAGCGTCGAATGGAGCACCAGCGTCGAGCCCAGCAGCGAGCCCACGCGCCCGGACCTGACGCGCCGGAACCCGGCCAGGGCGGTCGCACACCTGCTCATCTGACACCTTCTCGCAGCCACGTTCATCCGGCGGTGGTCTTCGCCGGCATTGAGAAGGGCCACCGCCCTCCATGAGAACACCGAACCCGGCGCGGCGCTTGCAGCGCTCGGCATCAAGTCGGTAACAAGCTGCAGGTCAGGACGTTGGCGACGGGGCCGCCGCACTCGCACTCGGCGTCGGCGAACCGGCACCCCGGTGCACCACCCGGCTGGGGCCCGGGACCGTGCTGGGGCCCGGGACAGTACTGGGGCCCGGAACCGTGCTGGGGCCCGGAAGCGGTAGCAGCTTGGCGGTCCCGGACTGGTCGCCCAGCTCGATGACCGAGCGCAGCTCACCCGCGGCATCGATCGCCACCTCGGCGAAGAAGCCGGAATCTGCTGCGGCGATCAGCTGATCCGAGGTGCAGGTGCTGCCGGCCGGCGGGCACAGGCTGCCGCCGGAGACGATCGCGACCGAGGGCGCCAGCGCGGCGGTGAAGGTCTCCGGATCGCTGATCAGGTACTGCTCGGTGGCTGCGTCGGCGGTGGCGAACTGGTAGGCGAACCGGCCGGTGACCCGGTCATAGCCGCTGACGTGGATCACCGCGTTGCCCAGCGGGCCGTCGCTCGACGGTGCCGGCGACGGGCTGGCCGGCGTCACGGTAGGGGCGGCCGGCGACCGGCTGGCCGAAGGCCGCGGCGTGGCGCCCGTCACCGTGACACCCACCGGGTCGGACCCGGGGCGGGCCGGGGCCGAGCCGGCGGCCGTCGCGGTGCCGGCTGACGGGGAGGCAGGAGTGGGCGGCCGGTGGTGCGGCGCCCGGCTGGCCGGAGCGAGCCGCTGCGAGCTGGTCGTTGCTGACACCGCATGATCAGGCCGGGGCGGCAGGTCGCCGGATCCGATCGCCGAGGCAGTGAGCACGGTGGCTGCCGCGGCTACCGCCACCGAACCGCCGAGGGTGGCGAGCAGCATGCCGCCGCCGAGCACGAACGGCCCCAGAACGACGCGCCGGACGGGCAGCAACCGGGCCAGCCCACGGCGCTCGCGCGGAACCTCTTCGAACATGCAACGAGCTCCTGACGTCTGACGCGGCTGCTGCCTACCGGCGATGACACGTTCGCCGGGTAGAACGTTGCGGGGGACAACGGCAGGTAGGTCAGATTGAATTCCTCACCTATATGACCAAGCTGAGGAGTGGTTAAACATGCCACCTGATACTGATCCGCCGCAACCGCATATCGACTTCTAACGTGGCCCGAACTGCCGGTCGCCGGCATCGCCCAGGCCCGGCACGATGTAGGCGTTGGCGTTGAGGCCCTCGTCGACGCTGGCGGTGAACAGGCGGCCGGCCAGGCCGCTGCGTTCCACGGTGCTGATGCCCTCCGGAGCGGCCAGCGCGCAGATCACGGTGATGTCGCTCGCCCCGCGAGAGGCGAGCAGTTCACAGCAATGCACCAGCGAGCCGCCGGTGGCCAGCATCGGGTCCAGTACCAGCACCGGCCGGCCGGCAAGCGAGTCCGGCAGGGACGCCATGTAGGCAGCCGGCAGGTGGGTCTGCTCGTCGCGGGCCAGCCCGACGAAGCCCATCTGGGACTCCGGCAGCAGGTTGAACGCCGCCTCGGCCATCCCCAGCCCGGCCCGCAGCACCGGAACCAGCAACGGCGGGTTGGCCAGCGTGGTGCCCAGTGTCGGGCCGACCGGGGTCTGGATCGGCACCTGGGTCACCGGAAGCTGCCGGGTCGCCTCGTAGACCAGCAGCGTGGCCAGCTCCCGCAACGCCGCCCGGAACTCGGCATTGCTGCTGGTCTCGTCCCGCATCACGGACAGGCGGGTTCGCACGATCGGGTGGTCCACGACGACGGTCTGCACGCGCCAGAGCCTAGCGGCGCAATGGCGCATCCGAAGCTTGGACGCGGCACCGACGGCGCACGACCTATACTGGCGCCCGTGAGCCTCGCTCTGAGCCAATCCACGCCACCCAGCCTGGCCGAAGCCGGCCGCGACGACGCCTCACTGCGCCGGTTCCTGCACGGCCTGCCGGGCGTCGACCAAGTGGGCGCCGAGGCCCGGGCCGCGGCGCTGGCGACCCGCAGCATCAAGACCACCGCCAAGGCCTGGGCGATCGACACGGCGATCCGGATGGTCGACCTGACCACCCTGGAAGGCTCGGACACCCCGGGCAAGGTGCGCTCGCTGTGCGCCAAGGCCGCCCGGCCCGACCCCTCGGATGGGAGCGCGCCGCCCGTCGCCGCGGTCTGCGTCTATCCCGACATGGTGGGAGTCGCGGTCCAGGCGCTGCGCGGCACCCAGGTGCGGGTCGCCTCGGTGGCCACCGCCTTTCCGTCCGGACGGGCGGCGCTGGCGACCAAGCTGGTCGACGTCGCCGAGGCGGTCGCGGCCGGTGCGACCGAGATCGACATGGTGATCGACCGGGGCGCGTTCCTGGCCGGGCACTACCTGAAGGTGTTCGACGAGATCGTGGCGGTGAAACAAGCCTGCGGCGGTGCGGGCAGCGGAGTGCACCTGAAGGTCATCCTGGAGACCGGCGAGCTGGTCACCCTGGACGCGGTCCGGCGGGCGTCCTGGCTGGCCCTGCTGGCCGGCGGCGACTTCATCAAGACCTCGACCGGCAAGGTCAGCCCGGCCGCCACCCCGCCGGTGGCGCTGGTGATGCTGCAGGCCGTCCGGGACTTCGCGGCCCGGACCGACGAGGTGCGCGGGGTGAAGCTGGCCGGCGGGATCCGCACCACCAAGGAGGCGGTCCGCTACCTGGTGATGGTCAACGAGGTGGCCGGGCAGCGCTGGCTGGACCCGCGGACGTTCCGGTTCGGCGCCTCCTCACTGCTCAATGACCTGCTGCAGCAACGGCACAAGCTGGCCACCGGCGCCTATGACGGCCCCGACTACGTCTCGATCGACTGAGCCGGCCATGGCAAACCTCGAGCCCCCCGACCGCGGGCAGCCGGCCGGGCTGCCGACCGGAAGGACCGACGTGACCGCCTTCTCCTACGCCCCGGCACCGGAATCGCGCGCGATCGCCCGGCTCAAACCCTCGTACGGGATCTTCGTCGACGGCCAGTTCCGCGACGGCCGCGGCGAGGCGGTCAAGACCATCAACCCGGCCTCCGAGGAGCCGCTGGCCGAGGTTGCCGAGGCCAACGAGGCAGACGTCGCCGACGCGGTGGCCGCCGCCCGGCGCGCCTATGAGGGCAGCTGGTCACGGCTACCCGGCTCGGAACGCTCCAAGTACCTGTTCCGGATCGCGCGGGCCATCCAGGAGCGCGGCCGGGAGCTGGCGGTGCTGGAGTCGCTGGACAACGGCAAGCCGATCAAGGAGTCGCGCGACGTCGACATCCCCAACGCCGCCGCGCACTTCTTCTACTACGCGGGGTGGGCCGACAAGCTCGAGTACGCGTTCCCGAACAGGAAGCCGCGGCCGATCGGCGTCGCCGGCCAGATCATCCCGTGGAACTTCCCGCTGCTGATGCTCTCGTGGAAGATCGCGCCCGCGCTCGCCGCCGGCAACACCGTCGTGCTGAAGCCGGCGGAGACGACGCCGCTGACGGCGCTCCTCTTCTGCGACGTCCTCCGCCAGGCGGAGCTGCCGCCGGGCGTCGTCAACATCGTCACCGGCGACGGCCGCACCGGCGCCGCGATCGTCGAGCACGAGGGCGTCGACAAGATCGCGTTCACCGGGTCGACCGAGGTCGGGAAGGCGATCCAGCGCCAGCTCGCGGGCACCGGCAAGAAGCTCACGCTCGAGCTCGGCGGGAAGGCCGCGAACATCGTCTTCGACGACGCCGCGCTCGACCAGGCGGTCGAGGGGATCGTGAACGGGATCTACTTCAACCAGGGCCACGTCTGCTGCGCCGGGTCCCGGCT
>DASZEI010000286.1:0-1700 GCA_035940975.1 Jatrophihabitans sp.
TCCGGACGTACCCATTCCTACGGCTATGCCGGCGTGGTCAGCGGCAGCTATGTGGTGGGCGGCGCGGTCGGCAATCCGATCGCGGCAGTGCTGGTCGACAAGTTGGGCCAGCACCGGGTACTGCCGTGGTTCCTGGCCGCCCACCTGCTCTCGACCGGGATGTTCGGCGCGCTGATCACCGTGCATGCGCCGCTCTGGACGCTGCTGCCGCCCGCGGTGCTGATGGGCATCACCATGCTCAACATCGGCGCGCTGGTGCGGGCCCGCTGGTCCTACGTCTGGCCGGGTGAGGGTCCCGAGCGCTCGACCGGCTACTCCGTCGAATCCACCCTGGACGAGGTGATCTTCGTCCTCGGGCCGCTGATCGCCACGGTGCTCGCCACCCATGCCCACCCGCTGATCACCCTGGGGCTGGCGCTGCTGGTGATCAGCGCGGGCACCGTGTGGCTGGCGGGGTTGCGGTCCACCGAGCCGCCGGTCCGCACCCGAGCGGCCGGCGAACGGCACGATTTCGCGCTGCGCTATCGAGGCATGGCGCTGATCACCTGGTCGATGGTGTTCATGGGCGCGGTGTTCGGAAGCGCCGAGGTGACCATGGTGGCCTTCTGCGGTCAGCACGGCCAGCGGGCCAGCGCCGGCTGGGTGGTGGCCAGCTTCGCCGGGGGCAGCGCGGTGTCGGCGCTGTTCTACGGTGGCCGGCACTGGCACAGCTCGCTGCTGCGCCGGTTCGTGGTCAGCGCGGTGCTGTTCGGGGTGATGCCGTTCCTGTACTTCGCCGCGACCAGCATCCCGGTGCTGGCGCTGTGCGCGGGCGTGATCGGGCTGGGCATCGCCCCCACCCTGATCGGCGCGTTCGGGCTGGTGGACCAGATCGTGCCGGCCAGCTCGCTGACCGAGGGGCTGACCTGGATCGGCACCGGACTGTCGGTCGGCTACGGCCTGGGCGCGGCGGTGGTCGGGGGCATCGCCGACCGGCACGGGGCGCGGTTCGCGTTCTCGCTGCCGGTCGGCTGCGCGCTGGCCTCGGCGGTGTTCGCGATGCTGCTGGCCGCCCGGCTGCGGGTGCCGAACCGACGAGTGGTTGCCGAGGTCGGCGCCACACCGTGACAGCCGGCCCGGCCACCCGCAGCGGATCGACCTGGCGGTCGCTGGGTGTGGCCGACCTATGGGGCGGCTCGTAAGCTCGGCCGGTGCTGATCAGCTGGCTGTCCGCCTTCGCCGACGTGCCCGAACCGCGCGTCGAGGCGGCCCTGCGATTCTGGGCCGCGGTGACGGCCACTGCGCCTGCGCCGCCGGCCGGCGACCGGGATGAGTACCTGCCGCTGGCCGGTGCGGATGAGGATCCGTACCTCTGGGTGCAGCGGGTGCAGCGTCCGGCGGCCGACGGCGGCTGGCATCCCGACCTGTACGTACCCGACCCGGTTTCGGCCGCGCGACAGGCCGGTGAGCTCGGGGCGACGGTCGTGCGGCAGGTGCGGGGCCTGATCGTGCTGAGCACGCCGGCCGGGCAGCCGTTCTGCCTGGTGCGCGACGACGGTGAGCGGCGCCGGGCCCGGCCGCGCCGCTGGGCTGCCGGCCAGCACAGCCTGCTCGACCAGATCTGCCTGGACATCCCTGCCGCCGCATTTCCCGCCGAGTGCCGGTTCTGGTCCGAACTCACCGGCTGGCCGCGGGGGCGTACCTCCGAGGAATTCGTCAAC
>DASZEI010000287.1:0-1864 GCA_035940975.1 Jatrophihabitans sp.
GAAGGCGATGCCCTCGAGCACGTCCCGGTCGGCGGTCCGGGGTCGGCCGGTGCGGCCGTGCACCGCCGGAGGCTGCGGCGGAATGACCGGCTCGAAGAAGGCCCACAGCTCATCGCTGATCAGCCGCGGCGGGGAAGACACCAACGACATGCGGCACCCTGCGCCGAATCGTCCGGACGGGACAGAGCCCGAAGACCTACTTGTGCAACGTCTTCTTAGCTCGCCTTTTAACTTCAGGCGGCGGCCTTGTGGATGGCGGGATGGCGTGGTGCTGGTCCTCGTCGGCTGCCTTTCGGGCGTCCGGGTGAGCGTCCGCAGGGTTTCGGTGGGCTGGCCGGGGTGTCCAGGATCGGCAGCAGTCGAGGGAAATCACGTCGGATCCGGGCCGGGGTCAGCCGGTGGGCTGGCAGTCGTCGTTCCCAGGGCAGTCGTGTGTCCACGGCGAGGGGACGGGCCAGGCGCAGCTGGGTGTAGGCCAGCAGCACCAGCCAGGTCCAGCGGTCGGCCTGCTCGGGGGTGCGCACCCGCGGGGTGGTCCAGCCCAGGGCCTGCTTGCAGAAGCGGAAGGGGTGCTCGAGGTCGAAGCGGCGGATGTAGGCGCGCCAGCAGAGATCCAGGTCCGGGGTGCCGGGGCCGGCCACCACAGCCACAGCGTCTTGACCGCCCGGCCGCGGGGCCCGGGTAGGTGCTCGACCTGCACCCGGTTCACGGTGCCGGGCACGATCGGCGGCTCGGGGTGGTCGGTCCAGCGGCCGCGGCCGGCCAGCTTGGGATGCAGGCCGGCCCAGGCCGCCCCCTGCCCCCGGCCGTACTGCTCGTCGTCGACCTCGAGGGTCTGCTCGGGGGGCGGCCAGCTGGTCGGGTCGGCGCTGAGCAACCGGGCGCCGTGCCGGCGCGGGCGGCCCAGCTGGCCGGCCGCTCGGGCGGCCGGTTGGTGTAGAACACCCGATCGGAACGAATCCGCACCAGCACCGCCACCGCGGCGTCGGCCAGGTCGACGGTGAGCGCGATCGGGTCGTAGCCGGCGTCGAAGACGAACAGCGGCACCACCTTCCGCCCGCGCAGCCGGGCGGTCAGCGCGCGGATCTGGGCGGCGGTGGCCCGGCCGAGGTCCTCACCCGCCGGCACCCGATGCGCATCGACCGGAGCGGTCCACGAGTCGCAATCGAAGCCGAGCTGGGCGATCCACGAGTAGCACCAGCCGACCACGATCGGCTGACCGGCCGAGTGCCGGGTCGGTGAGTAGTAGAAGCCCCGGCCCGGCGAGCACTCGGCATCACAGCGCGCCCAGGTGCTGGCGTCCACGGCGAACACCGGCTGCGCCACCTGTGGGACCTGGCCGGTGAGCACGTCGGCGAGCCGGTCGGCGTCGAGCTCGCCGAGGGCCAGGGCGGCATACACGCTGCCCCAGCCCCGCCGGTGGGCCGGCTGCAGGCTCAGGTGCGGCAGCGAGGGCATCGACTCAGCCGCCAGCAGCGCATCGATCAGCTCGAACAGCGCGTCACCGCGCCGCGGCAGACACCCGAAGACCTGCTCGCGGAACCCCCGCAGCCGCTGCACCGCCGCCGCGGTCAGGTCCTGGTCAACCCCGCCAGTCAGGGCCAGACTGTTCATCACGGCCACCGCCGTCGCCTTGAAGCCTCGCAACTTCAAGGGTCCAGCGGTGGCCGCCCTCATGCCAGAGCCCAAATCACACGGCCGTCATTGACCGGCACCTCGGGTTAAAAGCCGAGCTTAGGGCGTCCGCCAATAGGTCAGCGGATGCGTGGTGATCTTGGCCGGGTGTTCCAGCGGTAGCGGTACCAGGCGGCCCGTAGCAGGGCGCGGAGGGTGACGATCGCGGCGGCCAGGGCGAGGTAGGCAT
>DASZEI010000288.1:0-4651 GCA_035940975.1 Jatrophihabitans sp.
ACCGCGTCGACGGTCACCGCGCCCGAGGTCCCGACGGTGACCGGGTCGGCGGTCTGCATCGAAGGCTGGTTGTCGTGGCACTCTGCCGCGTAGCCACCGGTTGCCGGCCCTGGGGAATAGGCCGCGTCGAAGCAGATCAGGTAGTCATCCGCGGTCACGCCGGTGAAGGTGTAGCTGCCGGAGGCGTCGGTCTGGGAGGCGTAGCCGAAGGGAGCGGACGCGCCGAAGGCGCTGACCAGCACGTCGCTGATAGGAGCGCCCGAGGCGTCGGTGACGGTGCCGGTGATCGAAGCGCCCTGCTCCAGTTGGACGTCCGCGGTGCTCAGCTGCCCGGCGGTGACGGTGACCGGCGAACCGGCGCCGCTGCCGTAGGGCTGGGCGCCGTAGCAGGTGCGCTGGTAGCCGCCGGCGGTGTAGGACGGCTCGAAGCAGACCGTCACCTGGCCCGGCGCCAGGCCGTTGATCTGGTAGCTGCCGTTGCCGTCGGTGGGGGCCGAGTCCAGCTGGCTGCCCGAGCTGTCGTGCACGCTTACCCAGACGCCGCCGACCGGACCGTTGCCGCCGGTGACGGTGCCGGCGACCGCGCCGGCCTCCTCGACGGTTCCGTCGAACGTGGTGGTTTGGCCCGCCACCACCTCCACCGTCACCGAGTCACCGGTGCAGTAGCTGGTGTGGCCGTAGGGTGCGGCGGCCGAGATGGCGTACGAGCCGTCGAAGCACACGGTGTAGCTGCCGGTCGGCAGGCCCTTGGCGGTGTATGCACCACTGCTGTCGCTGCGGCCGGTGGCCGCCCACTGCGAGGTGCCGTACACCCAGACCCTGCTGTCGACGTCGCTGACCGGCAGCCCGCCGGAGTCGATGACCTGGCCGGTGATCGCGCCGGCCACGGCCAGCGTGGCGTCGACGCCGGGGCTGGTCTGTTCGAGGTTCACCACGACCGGCGTTCCTGAGGTGGTGTGTGGCGGCTGGTCGTCATAGCACTCGTCGAGGTAGCCGGTGGGAGATGCTCCGCTGGCGCCCTGGCTGTGGAAGCACACCTGGTAGGAGCCGGCCGCAAGCCCGGCCACCGTGTAGGTCCCGTCCTGGGCGGTGAGGGCGACGTAGGGCCCGTATTCAGGGGTGCTCGGGTCGGAGGCAGTGATCAGGACGCCGGGAAGGCCGCTTCCGGCGGAGTCGGTGACCCGTCCCGAGAGCGCGCCGGCGGCGGGCGGCTCGTCGAGCAGGCCGGACGTGAGATGGCCGGCCCGCACGGTCACCGGCGTGCCGGTGTCGCCGTTGCGATCGGGCTGTGAGCCGTTGCCATCGGGCTGTGAGTGGTGGCAGCCGGACAGGTAACCAGTGCTCGAGTGGGCGGTGCCCTCGCTGCCCGGCTGGAAGCAGAGCAGGTAGGAACCCGGCACCAGCCCGGTAACCGAGAACTGGCCATTGGCAGCCGAGGCCGCTACCGCCATGGGATTGCCCGAGGACGCGTCGCGGATCTCCACCCGGGCACTACCGATCCCGCGGCCCTGCGAGTCGGTCAGCTCGCCGCGCAGGCCGGTGAGGGTGCTGGTCGAGCGGGTGGCGGTGATCAGGGTCGCCGCAACGCCGACGTGGTGGCTCTTGTCGCGCGGGAACACCGCATAGCTGTAAGCGCTGGCCGCGGCCAGGTGCTTGTCGAGGAACGTGGTCTGTCCGCTGCCCAGGACTGCCACCAGCGTTCCGTCCGCGGCTGCGATCGGTGGGGTGGCGCCGGCCGCTCGGCGGATCAGCACCCCGGCGAAGTCCGGGTCGGTGGGGTTGATCCAGCTCAGGCTGTTGGAGTGGGCGTCGTTGCCGGTCAACCTCAGCTTGCTGACGGGGCGCGGTGGGCTGCTGGTCCGAGCGGCCTGCGGTGGGGTGCCGGGGTGGTCCGGCGTGGTCGCCGCAGGGCCGGTCGGGGAGGGGCTGGTGGCAGCGGGATTGATGGCAGCGGGACTGGTGGCAGTGGAGCCGGCCGCGTAGGACGACGAGCTGGTCACCAAGCCGGTGACCAGAGTCGCGGTAGCCAGCAGGGCGGGGACAGACCGACGAGCGAGCACATTAACTCCCTGTTAAAGATAGGAGAGGGAGCATAACCCGCTGAACATGCGCCGTCTGCCGAAAAGCGGCGAATAGGCATATCCGGACGGTAGTGAAGCAAGCGAAGACTTATCAGCGGCGCCTGGCGGTCAACATCATCGGATGCCGACCGCCGGGGCCGGCGAGTTTCAGGTAAGCGTCAATCGGCTGGCGGGGCGTCCGCGAGTACCGCATCCACCCCCGAGGTGATGCTGCCGGAACTGGTGGGGATCGGGGTTGCGGTGCTGGCGTCCGGTTGGTCGTCGTAGCACTCGGCCAGGTGAGCGGGGCCGGAGTCGAAGCAGACCACCACCGCGGTGGCAGGCAGGCCGGTGAGCTGGTAGCGGCCGGTGCTGTCGACATAGGCGTACACGCCCAGATAGCCGCCGTCGCTGCTGAGCGCGTTGACCGAGACGTCGTCGATCCCGTTGCCTGCCGAGTCGGTGACCCGGCCCCGGATCTCGGCGCCGACGCTGAGTTCGGCGTCGATCCCGCTGGTGACCGACCCCGCGGCGACGTGCACCACGGTGTAGGGGGTACCGGAGGTCATGGTGGAGTCGTCGAAGCACTCGTTGACGTAGCCGGTTGCTGCCGGCTGCCGGACGTTGACCGCGTCGAAGCAGACGTTGTAGTCCCCTTCCGCCAACCCCCGAAGGGCGTAGCTGCCGTCGATGTAGTCGGTGGTGGCGGTCACCTGAAGGCCGGTGTCCAGCGGGTAGGCATAGACGTAGACCCCGGCCAGTGAGGCTGCGTCCGAGCCGGTGACGCGGCCGGTGATCGCGGCACCCGCGGCGAGCACGGCGTTCACCGTCACGGTGCCTGAGCTGCCCACCGTGACCGGGGTCGCGGTGTCCATCGAGGGCTGGTTGTCATAGCACTGCGCCGCGTAACCACCGGCGGCCGGACCCTGGGCGTAGGACGGGTCGAAGCAGACCGTGTACTCATCGGGTGCCACTCCGCCCATGGTGTAGCTGCCTGATTCGTCGGTCTGGGCGAAGTAGTACTGGGAGTTGCCGTACGCGCTGACGAACACTCCGGAAATCGGAGCGCCGGAGGCGTCGGTGACCGAACCGGTGACCGAGGCGCCGTGCTGGAGCTCGATGTCGACGGTGCTGAGCTGACCGGCGGCGAGCGAGATCGGAGTGGCCGAACCGTCGGGCTCTGCCGGGTCGTGGTAGCAGGCTCGCAGGTAGCCGCCCTGGGTGTAGCTCGGATCGAAGCACACCGTCACCTGGCCCGGCGCCAGGCCGGTTATCTGGTAGCTGCCATTCTCATCGGTGTTCACCGACATCGAGACGCTGCCCGAGCTGTCTGACACGGAGACCAGGACGCCGGCAACCGGCCCGCCGTCACCGGTCACCGTGCCGCCGACCGCGGCGGCCACCTCGACGGTCGCATCGAACGTGCTCATCGCCCCGGCGCTGACCTCGACCGTCACGCCGCCGCCGGCGCAGGTGTTGGTGTAGCCGTACGGGGCCTCGGGCGATGTCGTGTACGAGCCGTCGAAGCAGAGGGTGTAGTCGCCGGTGGGCAAGCCGGTGATGGTGTAGGTGCCGGTGCTGTCGCTGTATCCGTAGCCGAACCCAGGACCGTACATGGAGACGCCGATGTTGGGCACCGGCGTGCCGTTGCCGTCGCTCACCCGGCCGGTGATCGCCGCACCTACCTCGAGAGCGGCGTTGATACCGCTGCTGACGTGGCCGAGGGTCACCGCAACGGGCGTGGCCAAGCCGTACGGCGGTTGCCGGTCGTAGCACTCGTCGAGGTAGCCGGTCGTCGACGAACCGGTCGAGGCCTGGCTGTAGAAGCAGACCTGATAGGTGTCGGCTGCCAGCCCGGTGATGACGTAGCTGCCGTCCGGACCGGTGGTGGAGGCGCTGCCGTGGTCGGGGTCGTTGCCGTTGGCGCTGACCCCGACGTTGGCGATGCCGTGCCCGGCCGAGTCGGTGACCCGGCCGGAGATCGCGCCGGCGACGGAGAGGTAGTCGACCAGCCCCGAGGTGATCTTGCCGGCCCGCACCACGACCGGGGTGCCGGTGTCGCCGTAGCCGTAGGGCTGCTGGCGGTAGCACCCCGGCCGGTAACCGGTGATCGAATGGCCGGTGGTCTCGGAGGTGGGGAAGAAGCAGATCAGGTACCTGCCGGCATTCAGGCCGGTGGCCACGAACTGGCCGGTACCAGAGGTTGCGGCACCAGCCACGTAGTTGCCGGTCGAGGTCTCCCGGATCTCGACCTGGGCGCCCTGGATCGCCCGGCCTTCCTGGTCACTCAGCCTGCCCTTGAGGCCGGTGGCGGTATTCGTGGACCGGGTCGCGGTGCTCAGGGTGGTCGCCGCGCCGACGTTGCGGGCCTTGTCCCTGGGAAAGACCGCGTAGCTGTAGCTGTGGCCGGCCGCCAGCCCGCTCTCGGTGAACGAGGTGCGCCTGGCGTCCAGGGCTGCCACCAGGACGCCGTCCTTCGCCGAGATCGGCGGGGTGCCGTCGTTCGATCGCCGGATCAGCACGCCGGCGAAATCGGCGTCGTGAGGGTTGGTCCAGGTCATGCGTATCGAGTGAGCATCGTTGGCTGCCAG
>DASZEI010000289.1:0-1813 GCA_035940975.1 Jatrophihabitans sp.
CCGTCGTGGACGGCATGGATGAGGAGCTGACCTTTCGCCACCACGGTTCAGCTGTGACGCTGCGCGCCGGCGAGACGGTCGAGCTGCCGATTCCGAAGATCACCGTCGACACCGAAGCTCCCCGCCAGCCATCCGGCAGGACACCCGGCGAGGCTTTCCGACTCGAGCGCTGAGAGCGCGCGTTAACGTTCGCGTTCGGGGCGACAAGACTTCAGTCGAGTTTCTCGGGATGCCTGTGCGGCCTCGAAACGGTTTAAACCGAATTCGTTTCGTTTATGGGTGGGACGCCTTAGCATCCGGCAGTCAGCGCATGTGTGCATTATTTATCCGGAGACCGCAGTTCGGCGCTCGAAGTATGGTTTCCCGTGGCAACAAGTGGAAAGCACTATCTCACGTTGGACTTTGACTGCGCCTGCGAGCGTACGCCGGGTGCCTGCCGTCGCGATCAGCCGGTGGAGCGAGGTTGCGAGGGGTTGGAGGCACTCCCTGCGACGGCGGGTTCATCACCGGCCCCGAGGTCGCCGGGCTGACCCGGAGCTGGATCATCCTGGTCACCAGCGGCCGATCGGCATGGTGACGCTCGTAGTCGGCGATCACCCTCAGTTGATCCCGGGCCAGGGTCGGGTCCGGGATTGCAGGCGGCCGGTCGGCAGGTGGTCGTCATCAGGCAGCGGCAGTTCGGCCGAACTCGGTGACGAGGTGTCGGTCATGACCGGCTCCTTGGCGGCGTGATCGCAGCTAGCTGTCCGGCCCGCAAGCCGGCCTATCCCAGCGGCCGATGCCGGTCCCTGCGGCCTCGGGCGGTGCCGGCAGGGTGGCCGATCCCGGCGCCGGGCGGGAGCCCGCCCCGTGCTGGTGCCATCGTCGCCGGTCGGGCTACGGTGGGCGGACTGGTCAACAACGATCCAGGTGCCCGTCGATCCCCTTGCCAGCGGTGCGCTGCGACCAGCCCGGGCCCCGCGGAAAGGCGAGGTCGGCTTCAGCAAGGAGGTCATGATGGCTACAACCGTCTCCGACGTGATGACGCGAGATCCCGAAACGATCGAGGCCAGCGAGCCGGTCGTGGAGGCCGCCCGCCGGATGCGCGACGTCGACTGCGGTGATGTGATCGTGCTGGACAACGGCAGAGTGGTGGGCATCGTCACCGATCGCGACATCGCGATCCGGGTGGTAGCCGAGAACAAAGATCCCTCGACGCCGGTCAGTGAGGCATGCTCGGCCAGCGATCTTCAGACAGTCGCTCCGGACACCTCGCTGGAGCAGGCGGTCCAGCTGATGCGCACCCACGCCGTGCGCCGGCTGCCGGTGGTCGAGAACGACCAGGCGGTGGGAATCCTCAGCCTGGGCGACATCGCGATCGAGCAGGACGAGAACTCCGCGCTGGCCGACATCAGCGCCGCGGCCCCGGACAGCTAACCGCCGAACCGCTAGCCACCCCGGGACGCCCGGCGACCCGCCGAACGGCCACGGCTCAGGTGCTCAGCGCATCCGAGCGCGGTTCGGCGGGTTGCCGGGCTTGGCTCCGGTCGTCGCGGTCGGCGGCCGCAGCCGAGCCGCTACGCCGGTCCGGCGCAGCACGAAGATCGTCACGGCCGCGAGGTTGGCGAGCACGATCAGCAGGCTGACGGACACCGCCAGGACGATCACCGGGTATCCCGGAATCGGACGGGGGCAGCCGGCTCAGGACGGGGGGAACTCATGAAGCACCGTCTCCAGACGCAGCGCGCCTGGCACGGCCACTGCGGAACAGCTCGCGCTCGTGGCCGAACGGGTTCCATCCTAGCCACGGCTGTCTCCGCGCACGACCAACCGG